>NZ_CAUVFT010000004.1:0-103413 GCF_963551295.1 uncultured Veillonella sp. | reverse complement strand
CCCGTTTTTTCAGGCATTTCCATATACTCAGTCATTCTAGCACATTCCATACGAAGCTCAATACCAGAAAAGGTATGAATAGCGTTATCAATACACTTATGATTTGGAGCAAAACATCCGAGCAATTTATTATTGGCTGCATTTACAATAGCGTCTACAGATAATCGAGTAATATCTCCTTGCCACAGATAAATCTGAGGCTCTCGCTCTTCCATATCATTAATGGTTACGATTCCCTTTTCACGGGCTAATGTAATTAAATATTCATCCTCTATCTTCATCCATTCAACAGGCATAGCACCAGCAGGACGAATATTACATAAAGATCTAAAGAGTGTAAACTGCTCTTCTTCGCTCACAGGGATATCTATATATTCGTTATGCTTCTCTTTGTATTCTGCTACTAAGCCTTCAAGTAAATAACGTAATCGTTCTTGCTGTGTCATATATAACTCCTAAATAGAATTAACTAAAGTATAACCTATTATATAGCAAAAAACTGCTAGCACATAATATGCTAGCAGTAACTTTACTGATTAGTATTATATCAAAAACTAAGGTCTAACAAAAGCTTGACCACCATGATTAACGAGGATATCCCCATCTAATACTTTAGTAGTAACCCCTTGTAGACTACCTTGGATTTGGCTCATCATAAAGCGATAGCCTGGGCTATTCAAGTGTTTAGTAAGGGCTTCCTGATTGCTATAGATCTGAATAACGTACCAGTGATTTTTTGCGTTTCTTTCACGAAGCACATAACCAGCCTTATAACCCGCATCATCCCGAACGGCACGTTCCATATCGAGTTGATATTGTCGTTGTACCGTATCGATTTCATTGCTATCAACAGTAAACTCAGTTAAGGTAACTACTGCCTTACCATCATTTACGATAGATAATGCATCTTTCTTTTCAAATAAAAGTACAGACTGTACATCGTACATCTTACGATTTGTTAATTTAGAACCGACTTCATTAACAAATGCTTGATAATAGTCAGATTTGCGATGTGCTTCAATAGCAGCTAAATCTTTATAGATTTCAACTACATAAGACTCCGAAGGATTCCCCTTTACATGAGCCACATTCATGGACAATGTATTAGGCTCTTTTTCCATAGATGCTGTCAGATTGGCTACACCTGCACTATTATAAGTTCCTTGTAGCTCTACAGGTACTTCGAAACGATACATACCTACACTAGGTGCTGTATCTACAGATTGATCTCGCTCCATAACAAGAGCTGCAAAAGATGTGCTTACACCTAATACGGCTATAGCAGATGTTAGTACAATACGTTTTAGTAAATTTTTATTCATACATACTCCTTTACATATATCTTGATAGCTTCTCGGCAAACAAACCGATACGCTTATAAGTTAACAACTCACATACTCTTGATGTAAATTGTCCAAATCTACGGTAAAAGAAATTAAAAGTTAGATATGCTGGTATTGTACCGATAGTTTTAGGCATGCGACGAAATATATTTTTTATGGAATATAGCTCTTTATAAATCCAAAGATACCCTTTTTCTAATTCTTCTTTAGACATACCTAATGGTGATACAACTACGTGAGACGTATTGTATTTTGATAAATCATAATCAAAAATTCTATTTTGAGCTTCCATTCTCTTGTAGAATTCAGTACCTGGGTACGGTGTGACAATATGTGATGTAATCGTATCAATTTTCTGGCTAATAATCCAATCTAACGTATTTTTAAAAGTCTCTGGTGTATCTCCATCTAAGCCAAACACAAAGCTAGCATTAACCATAATACCACGCTTATGTAATTCGTTAATAAGTCGTTCAAACTCTTCACGATTATTTTGTATTTTATGAACGCTAGATAAAGATTGAGGGCTGATACTTTCAAAACCAATAAATAAACTCTGGCAACCAGTCTCTTTCATTAAATCCATCAATTCAGGGTATTGTCCTATTTTCATAGTAACCGCTGCATTCCAGTTTAACTTCAAAGGTTTAATACGTTCTAAAAACTGTTTAGTCCAAGAAATATTACCAATAAAATTATCATCAATAAACATGATATGTTTTGTACCTAATCTTTTGATATCTCCCAACACATCCTCTATATTGCGATTAATATATTGGTGTGTTCCAGAACTATTATAACAAAAATCGCACTTATGAGGACAACTTCGACTAGTAGAAACAACGTTATACCATAAGTAATCGGTCTTATCTATCAAGTCATATGCAGGTGATGCAATATCATCTCCAGATTCTAAAGGCGCAGAAACATATTGAGATTGCAACCGACCATGTTTAGTATCTTCTATAATTTGAGGCCATGTATTTTCTGCGAAACCTATACAAAGGCTATCAAATGCCTCCTTAGGTACGGTATCGAATGCTGTCGTAATATGTATACCACCAGCAATCACCTTAGCCCCTTTCTTTCTATATATAGCTGCAATTTCCATTGCTCTAGGCAATACATCAACAGTCACCGCGATGCCTACTAAATCAGGTACATCATTAAAATCTATTTCTCTAATATTTTCATTTTCAATTGTGACCTCACACTCATGCCGAATAATATTAGCCACAGTTAATAATCCTAAATGTGGTGACATACGTATTTTTAAATCTGTATCCATTGGACGCTTCAACATACGTGGTTGAATCAATTTAACTTTCATATAAAACCTCTTATATAACAAATGCTCTACATTATTATAAAAGATTATGAGACCTTTTGCATATAAAAACATCCTATCTATGAAAACTATATTGAGTAATATTAGTTCCAACAAATAGGATGTTACGCTTATATTGTTATATATTCAATAGTTGTACCATGTTCTTCAATAAGTTTAACTAAGTCTTTACCTTGAAGCCACACAGTCGCATCATTTTGGTTCGGATGAATGCCGATTAAATTATTTTCGTAGTCCGCATCAATATAATAATGTACCTTACGGTCCTCATCATGGAGCAAGCAAAATGGAGATACATGACCTGGTTTAATCTTCAATATATCCCATAGTTCTTCTTCGGAACCAAAGGAAATTTTTTTAAGTTTGTGATCTTTACGAAATTGTTTTAAATCTACACGCTTTGATCCACGAACGGTAATTAAATAGTAATGCTCCCGCTTATGGTCTCGAATAAATAGATTCTTCGCATCCCACTCAGGATACGGCAACTGCACATTTGGCTTATCGTCCATACTAAATAATGGTGCGTGATCTGTAATTTCAAAATCGATATGATGGTCACGCAAACAATCATATACACCTTGTTTATCTAACATGTAATACCTCTAATACATCATTTCTGCTTGGTGAAAGTAGATAACATGATAAAAGCGATTAACATAGTGAAAATACCGATTATATCTTGTTAAATATATCCCAAACTTATTCTGGAATCGTATAGGTTCCATCAAATACAAATAACTGAGGATTCTCATGTACAAATACATCTTCCAAGATACCATCATATGTATATACTGCATCATCTTTTTCATCTAGGAAATCAAAGAACTCTGGATTATCCTCATATTGTTGTAATAAGTGCCACCGCTCCGCTCTATCAAATGGTACTGTACCGCCAAAGAAATCTAGTACTGATTGGAAGTTTTCTGCCAATTCTTTCATATTGAATAGACGCAACCCCGCTAAAGCATCTTCCCATACGATGCCTGTTGAATTATAGAAGAACTGATGATGTCCGCCATTATTGACCTCAGCAAAATACCAACATATTGCATTAAGATATCGTTGCTCAATAGTGAAGCCTTTTGCAGATTCTAAATAGTCATCATATGAACCATAAATATTGATACTCCAATACGCTGGTTCATTTATGCTCCACATATCATCAGTTTCTTTAATTTCTTCAACAGTTATAGTCCGATCTTGAGGTACACCTTTCCTATTCTTCTGTTTTTCGGCTACGTATTTACTATAAGCAGAACACAATTCTGGGTAATCAGACTCACACCTTTCAAAATCCATCTGCATATAACACATATCAATAAGCTCAAAGAAATATCCTTTTATATTATTTCGATTCTCACTAACAGCTAAGCGTATACCATTATCTACAAGTGCTAGTATATGTTGCATATTATTTGATGTATATGCTTCATTATTATTCGAAGCAATAAAGCCGTAAGAGTAAGCACAACGATAATGCCACACAGCATCTCTATACTCTTCATCTATAGAGTTTAATACCTTGATGGCTTCTTCCGGTTTATCATTATTGTTATACGCTCTACCAAGCTCACCTAATAAAGGTACAGATAGATTCTCGATGCCCACACCAGTTAATGCCTCAATAATCAGCTCCTCTTGTCCTATATCATTAAGATCTTTAATAGTTTGTAATTGCGCCTCTTCAGAAAAAGATAAAAAACGTTCAACACTTAAAGACATACAATACGCATCCCTTCATCCCAATTGATATGTTTATGAAATCATTCTTAAGTAGTAATATTAACCAATACAATATAAGAAACATTGATTAATAATGATTGATTTATATGATGGGTTATTTACTTAGCTGCCACAACATACATAAAAGACAGGGATACCATCTTCATTATCGATGAGGCCATGTCCCTCGCACTCATGTCCCTCGTATTCTATGCCTTCATAGAATACATGATCGCCTAATTCTTTATTAGCCATTAAATTTTGTAACTTAAAGGTAAGTTCTTCTCCCGTAAAATATTTACCATTATCGGCAATAATATAGGCCATGATTTCTACTTGCCACATGTTATCTTCTTTTTCTTCTTCTAGTAACTCTTCATCGTTTAAACGTTCATTATTATGGAGCTGATTTTCACTTTCGATCCATGCTTCATAAGTCACTAAAATTTCAGGCTCTTCTAATAGCGCTAATGCACTTTCCTTAGCACCATACTCAGCATACTCCTCTAATATTTGATTAAACTCTTTAGAAAAATTCTCTTTACTATATGATTTTTTATTGAATACCCAATGCACTGCACTGTAAGAAGGATAGTTATCCTCTGATATTTCAAGTCGCTCTGCGTCAAGTTTATTAATTTCAGTATTATGGCTCTTATTAATGAACGTTTTGATCGTTTCAAAAATCATAGGATAATCCTTTTCATACTCACTTGGCTTTATAAAAGATAAAATATATTCTACCACTTCACAGCACCAGCTCAATTGTTTTTCTAAGTGTGCTTCTTTTGTCTTTTTCATAGCAGTTTCAATTAACTGTAAAGCTTGCTGAACATGTTCAGAATGATAGCTTTCACCATGTGCTAAAGAGGCATGCGCATAACCCTTACGATAATACCAAGACCAATCACGGTAAGACTCATCAATACGTTCAAATAACTCAACAGCTTCTGCTGCACGGTCATTATTATTGTAGATACGTCCTAAGGTACTTAACAATATAGGAGATAAATTATCGATGCCCATATTAGTTAAAAGCTCCATAGCACGATCAATATCTAGGTCCTCTTGTTCATTAATAAGTTTTACCTTATCCTCATCACTTAACGCTTGAAACTCTTCATCCGTAATGTCTTCTATACTTATATATAATTGCTTAATAAAATCCCCAAAACTATCTGCTAATAGAGTGATGGAGTAATCCCCTTCTTGGTCTACTCGGACTACCTTAGGCTCACCTGTAGGACCACACTCACGATAATCGAGAAAAATCATATCGTGACCGCCAGAAATCGTATCCGCCACCACGACACCAATAGGAGGATATTCCCATTTAGAAATCCAAAATTCGTTGCCAAATTCTCCAAAGATAGAGTTCTTTTTATCTCTATCAATGCCATATATACCTGTCACATATACACATTCACCATCATTATTAATAAAGCAGTTCTTATTCAATACACCGCCATTATGATTGTTAAGTAATTCAACATATGCTGTAGGTAATGTATAGCCCAACTCAGATTCAGCATCCTTAATATCCTTATCGGTAATAGGTTTACCTATATAGGATTCAAATGCATAGTCACAATCATTCCAAAAACCGGTCCAATCAAAGTCTTTTAGATTACTCATAATACTCTCTCCTAGTTAAATAGATTATTTTAACCAAATGGTTTATCATCAGTGGAATATTCTTTAATTAAAGCTTTTGCCTTGCGTCGTATCAAAATGGTATCAACAATATAGGAAAAAATAATATAAGGAGATACATTTATAATCGCTATAGGGGCTAACATAACTACTACTCGCAATAGGTCAAGGGAATATGCATACCATTCAAAATCAATGGTACTTAAAATTGGCTTCACATAATCTATTACGCTTACTTCCCATTGCATTAAGGGGTTTAATTCTTCACTAGTTCCTGATAGCCAAACGAAACTTACAGCAAAGATCAAACAATATAATATACCAATAGGAATCAATATCTTCGCTCTCTTTTTTAATAGATCACGGCAAATCGCATCTTCTTCCTCTGGTGTTACATCATATACCATATTGCATTGAATCTGAATCCGTCTAAATCGATAGCGAATATACTTATACAAAAGGTTATTCGGTGTATATAGCATAATAAGCTCCACAGTATCCTTTACAAGCTTTCCACCTTAGGTCTTAAATCTAACACAATTACCCAACTATCTAATGCTGGTACCTTATGATGTGCGATAAAATCTGCTATTATCTGTAATACCTCTTGGGGACCTTGCTCATTTTTACCATATATAATAGCGCCTCGGTCGCCATTATTAGTTACACTAATTTCTATATGTAATAAATCAGTATCTTCATCACTACAAACTTGTATAAAGTTATACTGTTTATTATCTATGAGGATTTTATTTGATGGGGATACAATCACAAAATCTTGCTCTTGATCCGCAATAGCATAGAGATTTTGCTCAACTTCATTCAGTGTAATACCTTCATGTTTATAGGTACCTACATCAATTGACCAATCAGTATATGTTTTATCGAAGTCAGCTACCATATGTACATACTCTCCTTTATGACACATATTAAAATAAACGTTCTAATTGACCTGACATATCCGCCATAAATTCATCAAATTTACAAAGCTCTCGTAACTCTTGATGTTCTATATCATAGCAACTTATCTTCTTAGTTTTAGGATCCCACACAATTTGGAGATCATTATACTCGCCTAGTTCTTTAGATAAACGTAATAGATTACGACGTCCTAATTTAAAGGGAATCGTATCAATAAGTGGGAAGAACTCTATGGATATAAAATCGGTGTCTGGTAATTCAAAGTAAAGAGTATCGCCCTCTAAAAAATTCACTAATATTTTTGGTAGTTTAAATGGTTTTAACTGATCCATTTTATTTTGTATATCATGGAACTCAGCAGGCTCTAAAGATTTAAAATACTCTGCCATTTCCATATCGCCCTTTTCAATGGCAATGCTATAGGGACGCATACCATCCTTTTCCGTAATGGTTACATCAGCACCATGTTCTACCAAGTATTTACACATCTTTAAGTCTACATACCGAGCCGCAACGCACAAAGGAGTCGGCTTAAAGGGATATACAGAATCAGGCTTGTTGTAGTTAATGTCTACACCATTATGAATAAAGAAATCTAGAACCTTATAATTACTATTTGTAATGGCATTTCTGAAAGCTTTACCGCCATATTTCTGTACACTATGGCCTAAGTCATGAATAATTTGTAGGTTCTCATATTTCTTGCCATATAAAGCAGCTTGAAAGGCATCTACTTTCACACGGTTCAAAGCATGAACATTGGCACCATGATCTACAACATAGTCTATAATCTCTTTATTACCATACCGTACAGCTAACAAGAAACTTGGATTTTCTTCATCATTTAGATCTACGCCATGCTCGACTAACCATTGAATACTTGGCAAGCAACACATGACAAGAGCTAATTCTAAAGGTGTATGCTCACTATATTCACCAATTTCTATAGGTTTATTAATATTCCAACCATTGGCTAATTCATTTTCTAACACGCTAACATTTCCTGTTACAATATCCGTTACAATGTGAGGCACAGATTCAAATGTACCTAAATCTTTTAACTCTATCATGTCTCTCTCCCATGAACTATATTTTTAAAATGATTATCACTAATTACATTATATTACATTTATAAGTATGATTGTATAGTAAAAGCCCCTCGTATAAGCGAAAGGCTATCATATACCAAATACAATTCTAAAATCTCAATTTATCTTTTCATAACGAAATAACAAGAACATTAATAAATTTTAATCCATGCACATTTAAAAATTGCATTCCACAGATAGTCTATTTACCATGACGCTTGGCAACTTGACAGATAATCTCTTCATCACTCTTTTCATCACTTGGATTAGGAGAAAAATAAAAACTAAGATTCTGATCTTCTCTATATTTATAATATAAAAAAGATCTTAAAGTACGAGCCTTATTACTATTTTCTATAGTTCTAGTATTCTTATGACCATTTGTACTCCCATTACGTTTAACATCATAACAAAATATTGCATCAGGATTATTACCTTCACATCTTGAACCTTCTAATCTCCTAAGCAAATCGCTCTTTTCCTCTATTTTCTTAACAGGTATAAACTTTGCAAAAATTTTCGAAAAATCAATAAATAAGTCACGATTAGCATCGCTTCTATTGATATTAAAAAATTTAGCGAACTCATCTCTACTATTAAAATATATTTCCCAAAAATCTGCATAAGCATGAATAGAATCTTTAACATTATTGCCTCTAATAAATTCTAATTTTACTTTTGCATAATCACTTGGTTTTCTCTCCTTTTCGTTATACACTTTAAGAATAACTACATAATTTTCACTCTTATACTTAAACCAAAAAGTATCGATTATCCATTCATTTTCCTTCATACTCTTTAATAACTTTCGAAGATTTTCAAATCTAACCTCAGCCACAAAACGCACCACCTTCTATTTTGATAAAACTAATCTTATAAATATTATCTAACAGCGTCAAACTCTTCACAATTCAGTTTTGCTTTTAAATCTCTAAAATATATTTTTTGTTGTCGTTTCAAATATAAGCTTATAAATGGCTTAAGTATTGATTTTTTAGAGACAATATTTTCTGTAAAATCTAGAATCGTTTTATCTCCCTCCACATAAAATTTTCCAATCCAAGTACCCTTAATATTTTTATTTTCTATCTCAAATATCCATGACTGGTATTTAATACATTCTGTAATTTTAAAATAAGTTTCAATACCATCCTTTGTAATCTCTATAAAGCTATGCTCATCTATAATTCTTACATCTTTTAAATCACTTCTCCATGAATAATCATTCAGATTTGTCACTGTATCCCATACTATTTCTATTGGACATATTAATGTAGCTTTTAAATTAGAAACTGCCATAGTAATCACCTCAAATATATTAAAAATACACATAATCAATAAAAGATGGATTAAACTCTTTAATCTACTTACATTTCTCTACAAACCCATCAATAATATTCATATTAATATAAGTAGTATTCATAACATGATAATATTCAGAAACATATTCCAATGATATACTTAAAATAGTGTATTTTTATTTATTAAAGGGTTGTGTGTATGAGAAAAAGTAAATGTAAGAAAAAAGCAAGTGGTTGCAATCAGACCATTACATCGAAAGCTCTATTATTTTCCATGATTTTAACGGCTATGAGTGGTCAAATTGTAAATGCGATTGACAAGAATGTAACAGATGAACCTGTAACATTACCAACTTATAATGTGACTGTGACAGCTACAAGAACAATGGAAGACATTGTAAAAACACCTAGTTCTGTTTCTGTTGTAACAACGGAAGATATTGAAGCGCGAAGAGCTGATACGGTAGCAGATGCTCTACAAATGTTGCCTGGTGTTTATAAAAGCCAAAAAGCCAATGGCGGCTTACAAATCCGTGGATTTGACTCTACAAATACATTAGTACTACTTAATGGTGTACCAATGAATAATACATTTAATAATAGTGTTGATTGGGAAGCTATACCGGTACATTCAATTGAACGAATTGAGCTAGTACGTGGCCCTAGCTCTTCTTTATATGGTGGTAGAGGTGTGGCAGGTGTTATCAGCATACAAACGAAACAAGCAGAACCAAAACAATCCGTAAAAGACATTCATTGGCATGGTCAAGTTGGATATGGCTCTCATGGAACACTGAATGACGAGTTAGGCTTTGACGCTCGTGTATCAGATCGTGTTGCTGTTGGTATGTCTTTTGAACAAAGACGTACCGATGGATATCCAGGTTTCTTCATTACTGGCAAAGCAGCAAAAATTAAACCTAATACAAAAACAGTGACACCTGATAATCCTGTACCACAAACCAAAGATGGTGCCTATCTATTAGGTAGTCGAGGTAATAAGTCATATAATAATAAAAGTCTTTCAACCTATATAACGATGAATCTACGTGACAAGGAAGCTTTAACATATTCATATCTATACACAAAAAATAGATATGCCTATGAAAATCCTATGAGTACGATTACAGTAAATGGTAAACCAGTTTTCTCAGGAAACATCAAAATAAATGATCAAAAATATGTGGCTCTTAGAACAAGTAGATATTTAGGCTATGATGGATTGAAAGAATATCACGCTCATAATTTACAATATAAAAATGACAAGAGCAAATTACAAGTTATTTTTAATGTATTGGATCGCAAGAAAGACGGATTCTCTAGTCCTAATAGTCCAAACACACCAAACTATAATGGACCTGGCGATGACTCCTTCTACCCTGGAAAAACAATTAACTTAGATGTACAAAAAATCTGGGACCGTATGGGTAAACATACTCTTGTTGCTGGATTAAACTGGAAAAAAGAAAACTTTGATCAAAAACGAAGAGAACTAACAAATTGGAGAAATCATTCCTCTTTTGATTCTACAACATATCCAGGTGGATTGTATGAAATTAACAAAGGCGCTACTAACAATCTAGCATTATTCATACAAGATACTTATCGACCTAATAATGATTGGGCAATTTATACAGGGCTTCGTATAGACCGATTTAAAAAGTACCATGGACAACACGTTACATATGATAAGGTTAATAAAAAATATGACACCGTAAATCATGGAGAAGGCACATATACAGAATTGAGTCCTAGATTGGCTATTGAACATTATTTGAATGACTCTTTGAACGTGTATGCTTCTTACGGACACTCCTTTAACCCACCTCCATTGAGCCAAGTGTATCGATATAGTGATATTGTAAAAGCCAATCCTAACTTAGATCCAGAACGGTCTGACTCATTTGAAATTGGTCTAAAAAAAGAATGGAATACAAAAACAACATTAAATGTATCTGGATTCTATGTAAAAACAAAAGACAAAATAAAATATGTAACCTATTATGATCGTAATGGTGATGTAGATTATAAAATGTATAATAATGTGGACCTAGAAACTCGCCGTGGTGTAGAACTAGAAGTTCGACATAAATTATCATCAAAATGGTCTGTATTTGGAAATTATACTTGGCAAATGGGCCGTATTAAACACAAAGAACTTCCTAATACAAATACTAACGAATATACGGAAGTAAATTATGATATTCCTAAACATATATTCCATGCAGGGCTTGAATATACTAGTGGCAAATGGAATGCACTTTGGGATACTCAATATGTAAGTCGTCGTCAATCTGTAGATGACATTACTGGTCAATATGGTTCTGAGGATAGTTACTTTATTTCTAATATAGCTATGAATTATAAGTTCTCTAAAGAGGCGACATTGCAGTTTGGTATTCAAAATGTATTTAACCGCATATTCTTTAATGATGAAGCAACAGCCGGTCGTACATACTCCGCAAGTATGAAGTTTAAATTCTAGTAATCATTGGTCAAATTATAGTAAAAGCCCTTCATATATGATATGTACCCCCTTTACTGGACAACCAGTAAAGGGGGTACATATCACTATGCGAAGGGCTTCTCTATTATTTGTCTATTTCGAGTCCATTGATAAAAGCAAACTTAATCATATCAGCTCCATAAAACCCTCCTTCATCTAATAAGATACTTTCCTTCGGCAAGTCTTTCAAATGATTATAAAAGCCAATATATTTACTTCTTAACTTATCTTTTTCTATTATCTTATTAAAATACTGCTGAGCCTTAGCTTTTCCACCAAAGTGATAAATATAATACAGTAAATTATGATTAATTATATCTCCATCTATAAACTTTTCAATATTACTTTCTGTATCTTCAAAATCATCAAATATTGGTATGATATGTTCCTCAAGTAATTTGCTAACTTCATCTACAGTATACTGATAGCTTGCTCCTGCTAATTGCCACCACTGCCAAGCTTTTCTATTTAATAAACTTCCAAGTTCTCCGCCATAAACAAATCCATTATGATAATTAGCCTTCTTCATATCTTTTGAATAAATAAAAATATGTGGAACAAATTCTATACTACACGCATAATTATTTCTATCAGCCTGAAAACGGATTTCAAATGTAAGATCTTTATTTTTAGAGATTTTCTTTAACTTCTGACCTTTGCCGGTCACCTTAAAATCTGGAAAATGACTCGCTATATCCTGCCACGCTTTTTCACATACTTCTCTAGGCTTCAATGTCATACTAATACTCCTTAAATATCTTATAATTTGTTTATTTTAATTATATTACATCTACTAGTATGATTGTATAGTAAAAGCCCTTCGCTTATGCGAAGGGCTAATCTATTATTTCTCTTGTACTTGTTTACCACTCATATGTTCAATGGTAATTTCAAACATTTGTGTTGCTCGCCCATTACGAGTAATTTGTTCATCAGCTAACGTTTCATCAGGATAATACTTCATAGCAAATTCTTTTAATCGATCTATAGATTCTGGACCTGCCTCTAACAATCGACATTTTCCAAATACAACTACACTTTGTACATATGGTGCCCAGGATTCAGATTCATCAATATGCTCATTACCATATACGGTAAAACATACCTTATCTGAAGCTTTCAATGCATCTACTTTATGACCAGCTTTAGCTCCATGAAAGTAAATCTTCTTACCAGCACAATCATAAAAGTAATTAATAGGAATAGCATAAGGGTAGCCATTATCTCCATTCATGGCTAAAATGCCTCGACGATTAGATTGTAATAAAGCTTCTACAGCACTATGGTCTATTTCATTTATCTTCTTACGAACTGGTTTAAACATAATATATCTCCTAATTTTATTTATTAATCGTGTTTACAAGATACATAAAAGTACCACTATTAGTATCATCAACTTTAGAATATTCTTTCCAATTTATGGGATACATACCACTTAATACTATAGGTGCTTCCATTCCACGCATTGTTCCTTTTCCTGTATTAGCGGACCAATTCATGCATCCAGTTTTAATAGAACCCTCCTCAATAGAGAATTCAGCATATGTACAATTTACTTTTGTCGGAGGCTTTAGATAAGACATCTCACTAGTTATCTTAATAGTATAACCTTCAATAAATTTACTAGTCTTATCCTTGAACTCCTCTATACGCATTATATCTTTTAAATAGTTATAACAACCTTGATCCTTAGCGCCTTGCTCCTTCAACACATACACTTCCCCATTTATAGTTTTAATGCATCTTTTTGTCGTATATTTAAGCTCAATAGGAATCCATTTGCCATCTAATATAACAAGAATATCAAGATGTAAGCTAGGATTAAATTCAGGCACAAATTCTAATCGAATTTCACAATCAGGGTATTTCTTTTTTATGAGCCAAGCTAAGCTAAACTGAAAGTCTGCTTCAGAATGAAATATTGGTCGCCACATACTCAATAGGTGCATTATCTCATGAATATCTAAGATTGATTCCATAACACATACCTCATCGAATACAATACATCTATTTATTCTAATTATATTACATTTATAAGTATGAATGTATAGTAAAAGCCTTCAGATAAGTGAAGGGCTTTTAGTCTAGACAACAAAATATCATTATTGATTATTTTAATATCCACGATATTCATGCAATAAGTGAGATAGTTTATTATTCAACTCTATAAAATTTATCAAATAATGCTCATCTATATAAAATTGTTGATTGGTAATTCTATCTTTTGTAGCTAAAATTTGCTCTTCTTTAGATGACGTACATCTGAAACTAGGAATGATGCGATTTCTCTTATAAACAATATCTGAAAATAACTCGGCTATTTCTGCACCAGCATTTTTCGTAATTGTTTGAGCAATAGGCGCTTTAAGTTGGCCGGATTCTCTATCAATCAAGTCGTACCAAGAATAATCACTATCTGTATTAATAATGTTCTCTATAATAAAACCATTATTAGAGATAAATACTGAAATAGCCATCCCCAACAAGTAAACATAGTCGTCCTTAGGTAAAGATATCCTAGTTAGTGATCGAAGCTCCATTTTATTACTCCTATAAAAGATACAACTTATATTATTTATCCACAAAAAGATATAATCCCATAATAGTTTATAAAATATCAATTTAAAATAGATATTTGTCTATCACTATATATTTTTGTTTCAAAGTAATCATAGCCTATATTTGACGCATTCCAGTCTCCAGCAACTATAATAAATTTATCTTTATTTTCAAATACCATATTTCTTATTTTTCTATAAAGGTTTATATCAGGAATAGATAATATAAAATGATAATTAGGATTTGCTATAGGAGCTACTAAATAAATCTCATTTTTATCATTATCGTAAAAGCGACCTTTTACACAAGACTCAATTATTTTAAAGCCGAAAACACCTTTAGGATACCAGTATGCAGTTCTATCATCTAAAATCATTCTTCCAATCTTCTCATCTCCATATGAGTAATTAGGAGGAAATTGTTTACACATAGAATATATCTGCTTTATTGTTCTAAGTGTATGATTATCATGATCTCCATATGAAGGCCGTTTAGAATCCTTCGGTGAAGGTTTCGAATTTTTCTTAACTAAAAGATTTTGCATTACACTTTCAAAAGAAAAATTTAACTCATTAAATTCATTGTCATCAAAAACGACTGAACTATTTGCATAAGGACAATTAGCAATATGTTTATACGCAGATTTAGTTGCTCTAAAATATGCTTTCCGAGAGCCATCACCAGCACATACAAATAATTTACTATTACATAGCGGATTTGGACAATAAAAAGACTTATCCCTATTTTCTTCAAGAGCCTCACTTGCTAGTATTATATCTCGTCTTTCTTTATCTCTATATGCATGGTTAGCCAAAGAATCATCTCCATTTATAATTAACCAACTTACTAATCCCATTATTATATTTCCTATAAAATTTACTATAATTGAATTTCTCTCCCGCTCTTACATAACCAGTACTAATACTTACTGCGTCACTTCGATCCTAGTGAGCAAAGCCACTGCCTCAACGTGAGCAGTCATTGGGAACATGTCCACAGGTTGAACTTCTTGTAGTTCATAGCCGTAATGTGTGAGAATTTCAATGTCTCGCGCCATGGTGGCCGGATTACAGGATACGTACACAATACGTTTTGGTTCCATACCTGCTGCAGAGGTTAGTACTTCTTCTTTACAGCCTGCCCGGATTGGATCGAATACAATCACGTCTGGTCGTACGCCAGCTTTATAGAGTTTTGGCATTTCTACGACCGCATCAGCGACGATAAATTCTGTATTATCATAGCCATTGCGGTGCGCGTTTTCTCGAGCATTGATAATGGCTGGTTCTACGATTTCTATACCGATAACATGTTTTGCCTTATGGGCCAGGAACAGTGAAATGGTACCTGTTCCACAATACGCATCGATAACTGTTTCATTGCCTTTTAGATCCGCATATTTTAGTGCTTGATCGTAAAGCACTGTAGTTTGTTCTGGATTCACTTGGAAAAAAGAGTGAGGTGATAAGGTAAACCGCAAGTCTTTAATATGGTCTGTAATAGTCCCATCTCCATAAAGGATACGATTTTTAGGCCCAAGAATAACATTTGTACGTTTACCATTCACGTTATGAATGATTGTTTCCACTTGAGGCACACGTTCAGTCAGGTTTTTAACCCACTTTTCTTGATGCGATAAGTTATCTGTTGCGGTTACAAGAATAACCATCCATCCAGATTGCCCAATACGTCCAATGATATGACGCAACACCCCTTTTCCTGTATGTTCATCATATGGTTCAACATCAAGCTCTTTAGCAATTTGATAACATGCTTGCGCAATGATATTGTTGCCTTCATCTTGTATGGGACAATTCGTGCCTTGCACGATATCGTGAGAGCCCATGGCATAGAATCCCATTAGAATATTACCTTTAGTACCACCTACAGGCATTTGCATCTTATTACGATAAGCCCAAGGCTCTTTAGGTCCCAATGCAGGTTTAACTAAATCTGGGTTTTGATGACCAATGCGTTCTATAACATCCTTCACCTTTTGTGTTTTTAGTGAAAGCTGCCCTTCATAGGTAATATGTTGTAATTGGCAACCACCACAGAATCCGTAAAGATCACAACTAGCATCGATCCGATTCGGTGCCATAGTAACGATTTTCAAGAGTCTACCTGTAGCATACGTTTTTTTCACCATAGTAATAGATACTTTCACTGTTTCCCCAGGTAAGGCAAAGGGAACAAACACTGTAAAGTCCTCTACGCGACCTACCCCTTCGCCACTACTGCCAATACCGTGAATGGTAACTAATACTTCGTCCCCAAGTTTAACAGGGGCATTCAAAAGAGCTTGTTGTTTTTTAGATACAGAAGTATTGGTATTTTGTTGTCCATTATAATGATTGGAATTCTGTTTCCCATTAGATCGATTTTTATTCTGTTGTTTAAATTTCGATTTATTCTTACGAGATGTACGACTTGTACCATTCATTACGAGTCTCTTTTCTTCCAAATTTTAATCATACCAGTTACAATGAGTACAAAGAATACAGTTCCAAATTTCACCAATAACTCTTCCCCTTGAATATAGGGAACAAGGAGTGGATCTTCTACAATCATTTCACCAGCAACCCAACCTAATAAAGCACCACCAGCCCAAAGGATGACAGGAAACTTATTAATGATACGAGCAAATAGTGTAGAGCAGAACACAATGATTGGAACAGTGATTAACATACCAACAATAACGAGCTCTAAATGTCCTTTAGCGGCACCAACTACGCCAATTACATTATCGATACTCATCATCGCATCAGCCACAATGATTGTCCAAATGGCTCCCATTAAGGAATTCTTAGCTTCGATATGTGCATCTTCATCTCCACCTTTTAAGAGTTGAATGGCAATCCATACAAGTACAAGTCCACCACCTAAGTGAATAAGAGGAATTAAAGTAAGTGCTTCTACTAAAAGAGTGGCAAATACAAGGCGCATTCCAATAGCCCCCACTGTACCCCAGATAACAGCTTTCTTTTGTAATTCTGGTGCCAATTTACCCGCTGCCATCCCAATAACAACGGCATTATCCCCGGCCAATAATATATCGATCAAAATAATTTTGCTAATCGTTATCCACGTTGCAACTTCTAAAAATTCCATTCTATACTTACCTCAATTCACTCTGCTAATTCTATAACTATCCCTTAACTATACCACAAATTCTCTATTTTCTCATCTAAAAGAAAACTCTTAGACTACCACTGTTATTCTTAAGATTAGCCTATAAGGTTCTTTATAAGACTATACTTTTACAAAAAAATATCTCTCCTCCTATGACTAGAAGAAGAGATATATTACATTATTTTTTAAGTTTCTTTACTAACAAAGATGCCCCTACTACGAGGATAACAGCACCAATTTTAATGAGTAATGCATACGGTTCTACGGTATGTGAAATTAATTTATCTTCCACACTCATCGCTGCACCCACCCAGGCAAGTATACCGCCACCAACGTAAAGGATGATTGGAAAGCGTTCGATAACTTTTACAAATAAAGTACTACCATAAATGATAATAGGTACTGTAATAAGCATACCGACAGCAACTAATGTCATATTACCACTAGCGGCACCAACTACACCAATAACATTATCAATACCCATAATTCCATCTGCAATAACAATGGTCATGATAGCAGCGCGCAAGTTATCTTTAGCCTCGATATTGTGCTCGCTATCATCATCAACAACAAGCTTGTAACCGATCCATAAAAGAAGGATACCACCAACTAAACGAAGAGCAGGAATATTGTTCAATGCCTCTACAAATAGGAATGCCATAACAAGACGTAAAATAATAGCACCAGCTGTGCCCCAGAAAATCGCCTTCTTCTGTAAATGTGCGGGTAGGTTGCGAGCCGCCATACCAATAACGATGGCATTATCACCAGCTAATAAAATATCAATAACGATGATTTGAAGCATCGCTAATAAGCCTTGTACAGTTAAGATGTCCAATGTATCCTCCTTAGAATAAAACAATAGTATATATATTATAATCGATATAGTAAAGTAGTGTAAAATTCAATTATCAACATATATATACGTTTTTATCATAATTCTTTCTTATTAAATAAGATAGTTTATATAAGGTCATTTCTCCCCTTACATAATCACAATATGGGCTCTATTTTTTATAAATTTAATTCCTTTTCCCCTTAGGTTTTGGCTATTAAATTAAGCTACTTTATGGTATGGTATAGTATATCGTTACTAGGGAGGTTAGTATGTATCAAACATATTCTATACCGCAAAAATTATGGTTGTTCATAAAACTATTTACTCCAATGTGCATCACTCAATTTTCCCTGATTGGGGCGACCTTTATCGCCATCTTTTTAACGGGGCAATATAGTACGACTGATTTAGCTGGTGTTGCTACGGGATATAATTTATGGCTCCTCTTCTATATCTTTGCACAAGGTACATTAATGGGTATCACACCAATTATTTCTCAACTATTAGGAGCTAATAAAACAGATGATATTCCAATAATCTTTCATCAAGGCCTTTTCATCGGTACAGGACTAGCATTTTTAATTTTACTAATCGGTATATTCGGCTTACGCCCTTTATTGACATATTTAAATCTTGAGCCGGCTGCCACCGAGGTATGTATTAGTTATCTGAAAGCCTTTGCACTTGGTTTATTCCCATTACTCTGGGTAAATACCTTGCGTAACACTGTCGATTCTCACGGATTAACGCATTACTCCATGGCCATCGTCTTTACAAGCTTTGTGATTAACGTATTCTTAAATTATGCACTCATCTTTGGTCATTACGGTTTTCCTGAAATTGGTGGTGTTGGTGCTGGCTACGGTATTGCTGGTGCCTGTTGGACTAACTTAGTTCTATTTAGCTTAGTCATTCTATTGCATCCTAAGTTAAAAGGCTATCGCATCTATAAAGATTTCCATAGCCCGAATTTTCACTATATCCGTGAACAATTACAAGTTGGTATTCCCATAGGTTTTTCTATCTTTTTTGAAGCTAGTATCTTTAGCATTGCTGGGCTCTTAATGGTTCACTTTGGATCTGCTGTAGTAGCAGCTCATCAATCTGTCATTTCTTTTACTAATGTATTCTACTGCTTACCATTAAGTATCGCCATGTCCTCTACCATTGCCGTTGCCTATGAACTCGGTGCAGGACGAAAAATAGAAGCTATCCAATACTCTTATATTTCTCGTGTATTAGCTATCATTATAGCTGTTCTTATATGCGCCTTTACGTTCACCCATATGGATAATATTGCTGATCTATTCACCAATGATGATGAAGTATATGAGCTTATTTATAACTTCCTCGGATATGGCGTATTCTTTGCTGCCATCGATGCCATAGGTACTCCATTACAAGGTATTCTAAGAGCCTATAAGGATGTAAAAGTAGTGCTTTACATCTCGCTCATATCCTATTGGGGCGTATGTTTCCCAACAGCTTATACCCTTGCTAAAAATCCTAATTATGGACCATTTGGCGTATGGATTGGTTTGTTGGCTAGCGTAGTAGTTGCGGGTATATTATTTACACTTCGCACATACTACATACAACATTACAAACCTAGAACTATTGTAAAATAATAAAATCACCTATTGATTACGCTCAAGTGTAAGTAATCAATAGGTGATTTTTTTATTTTAGAGCCTCTTGTTTCTCTACTTTGGACATACGGAAAAAATTATATAGCGCTTCTGCCGTTTTATAATTCATAGATTCTATATTTGCAAGTTCATCAATAGATGCCTCTTTCATGGCCTCTAAACTATTAAAGTGAGCCCATAAGGCCTTACGGCGTTTAGGCCCAATACCTTCAATATGGTCAAGAATAGATTCAAGATTTCGCTTACCCCGCAACTTACGGTGATAGGTAATGGCAAAGCGATGCGCTTCATCACGAATTTGTTGAAGTAATTGAAGCTCCGGCGTGTGATGACTCAAAATGATACTTTCAGATTGTCCCTCTACAAAGACCTCTTCAATACGCTTAGCCAAGGAGATAACTGGCACATCTGTAACACCAACGGCACGGATTAACGGCAAAGCCGCATTGAGCTGACCTTTACCACCATCGATGATAATAAGATCTGGCATAGGCCAGTCTGTTTCATTCCCGTAACGACGTTCCATGATTTCAGCCATCGATTTAAAATCATCAGGTTTACCTTGTGTGGTTTTCAGTTTAAAGCGGCGATATTCTTTCTTCGCAGGCTTGCCACCTTCAAAAACAACCATAGAAGCCACCGTTTCAGTTCCTTGTGTATGAGATATATCAAAACACTCCATACGTTCGGGTAAACGTGGTAAGTCGAGAATCTCGGCTAGCTTCTTAACCGCCCCGCCAGTCTTATCGATTTGGTGCTGCCACTGACGACGACGTTCTTCAAGGAAAGTTTCTGCATTTTCATGAGCCATCTTGATCATATCCATCTTATAGCCACGTTGTGGCACAGATACATCTACGTGTTGACCTTTTAACTGTGTAAACCATTCCGTTAATAAGTCCCTATCTGTACTCTCCATAGGTAGTAGTAACTCTTTAGGAATAAAGTTTGTATCTCCATAGTATTGCTTGATAAAGTCCGTCATAATGGTTTCTGAACTATCGCCATCATGTTGCACAAAGTAATTCTCACGGCCTAACAGACGACCACCGCGGATGAATAGCAACTGTACACAGGCCATCGATGTATCTACAGCCAATCCTAAGACGTCTAAGTCGCCACGTTGGGTAACCATGCGTTGTTTTTCTTGTATCTTTTCAATGCTAGACAATTGATCACGATAACGTGCAGCATCTTCAAAGCGCAAATCTTCTGCAGCAGCCTCCATCTTTGATTTAATTTCCTTTAGCAATGGTATAGGTTTACCTTCAAAAAGTTCTATGATTTCGTCAATATACTTCCGATAATCGGGTACCGATATTTTATTAAAACACGGTGCCTCGCAGTAATGCATATGATACTGTAAGCATGGGCGTTCTACCTTCATAGATTTACAGGTCCGCAATGGATAGTACTGTCGTATTAATTTCAGTACCACATGAACAGATGTGACATCTGTAAAAGGGCCAAAGTACTTAGCTCCATCACGCTCTAGGCGACGCGTCATATATACTCGAGGATAGTCCTCTTGCACTGATATTTTAACATAGGGATACGTCTTATCATCACGAAGCCTAATATTATATTTCGGTTCATGCTCCTTGATAAGTGTATTCTCCAAGATGAGCGCTTCCATCTCCGTTTTTGTTTGAATGACTTCCACATCGACGGCTCGTTTCATCATGGCCGTAACCTTTGGTGCGCGGTTCGCATCGTTACGTACATAGGAACGCACACGGTTGCGCAGATTAATAGCTTTACCTACATAGATGATGCGGTTATATTGATCGCGCCATAAATAGACACCTGGCGTCGTTGGCAGATGACTGACCTTTTCCAGTAATTCTTCAGACGGCATGTTTCCTCCTTTCCTTGTAGATTACAAGAGAATAGCTTACACACTTCTTTAAATAATGCCCTTTATGAGTTGAAGAATGTAGTCTATTCTCTTTATGATTTTTCTTTTATAGAAACTTAATTATATGTACTATTTTATTTCTTATGCTTCGCTGCTTTCATAAATTTCTTAGTCTGTTCCAATACAGGCCCTAAGAACTTGCCGGTATAGCTTTCTTTCACCTTAACAATTTCCTCAGGCGTACCAGTTGCCACGATAGTGCCTCCGCGATTACCACCTTCAGGACCGAGGTCGATGATATGGTCAGCCATCTTAATAACATCTAAGTTATGTTCGATAACAACAACAGTATCTCCGCCCTCTACAAGTTGTTGCAATACATGTAACAACTTACGAATATCTTCAGCATGAAGACCTGTAGTAGGCTCATCGAGGATGTATAGCGTTTTACCGGTGCTACGACGCGCTAGTTCTGTAGCTAATTTAACCCGTTGAGCCTCACCACCAGATAATGTAGTAGCCGCCTGACCTAAACGGATATACCCAAGGCCAACCTCTTGGAGGGTAACCATCTTACGGTTAATTTTAGGGATGGCACTAAAGAATTCTACCGCATCATCAACTGTCATATCTAATACGTCAGCAATGGATTTACCTTTATATTTAACCTCCAAGGTTTCACGATTATATCGCGCTCCTTTGCAGACTTCACAAGGCACATATACATCTGGAAGAAAATGCATTTCAATCTTGATAATACCATCACCACGACAAGCCTCACATCGACCGCCTTTTACGTTAAAGCTAAAACGACCTTGTTTATAGCCGCGCATCTTTGCTTCCGGTGTTTGACTATAGAGCTCGCGTATGGCATCGAATACACCTGTATAAGTAGCTGGATTGGAACGAGGTGTACGGCCAATCGGACTTTGATCAATATTGATGATTTTATCGATATGTTCAAGACCACGGATTTCTTTATGAGCTCCTACTTTGTGGTTAGAGCGATATAATTGATTAGCTAAACCTTTGTAGAGAATTTCATTAATCAAGGTAGACTTACCAGAACCACTGACCCCCGTAACGACAGTAAATATTCCTATCGGAAATTTTACATTAATATTTTGTAAATTATTTTCCTTCGCACCGCGAATCTCAATACAATTCTTACCTGGTTTACGTCGCTCTTCTGGTAGCGCAATAAACTTACGACCACTCAAGTATTGTCCAGTGATAGAATCTTCTACGTTCATCACTTCCTCTACCGTACCAGACGCAATGATTTGACCCCCATGCTCACCAGCACCTGGACCAATATCTACTAAATAATCGGCAGCACGCATCGTATCTTCATCATGCTCTACAACGAGCAAGGTATTGCCTAAGTCACGTAACCCTTTTAATGTATCAATAAGGCGATCATTATCTCGTTGATGTAGACCAATAGATGGTTCGTCTAAGATGTATAATACGCCTACGAGGCCGGAACCAATCTGAGTTGCTAATCTAATACGTTGCGCCTCACCACCAGATAAAGTACCTGCACTACGGTTCATAGTGAGGTAATCTAAACCTACATTATTAAGGAACCCAAGACGAGCATTGATTTCCTTCAAAATTTGAGCACCAATCACTTGTTCACGCTCAGTTAATTGCAGATGACCAAAGAAATCTAATGCTTCTTTTATAGTTAATTGTGTCACCTCATTAATATTCTTATCCCCTACAGTAATGGCTAATACTTCAGGTTTAAGACGAGCCCCATGACATGTAGTACAAGGCTTAATAGACATAAACTTTTCAAATTCTTCACGCATAGAGTCTGTAGAGGCTTCACTATGACGGCGCTTAACCATCGGTAAAATACCTTCGTACTCAGTAAAGAATTCCTTTATCTCACCTCTCATATTTTCATAGGTGAAGCTTACCTTATCCGTCGTACCGTACATCACCTTTTTCTGTAATGCTTTCGGCAATTCATCATAGGTGGAGTCTAAGGAATATCCATTAGCTTTTAATAGACCTTCTACTTGACGCATAAACCAAGCATTAGGATTGGAGCTCAAGGCTTGCACGCAACCATCGGCAAAGCTAATAGATCCATCTGGAATAACGCGCTCCTCATCAACCTCCATAGTAGAACCAATCCCTAAACAAGATGGGCACGCACCAAACGGACTATTAAAAGAGAACATACGCGGTTCAATTTTAGGTAATGAAATATGACAATCTGGGCACGCAAAATGTTGGCTATACATGTGTTCAGGTCCGTCTACCTCTTGAATCACAACGATGCCTTCTGCCCATTTTGAAGCGGTCTCCATAGAGTCAGCCAACCGAGATTCAATGCCTTCTTTTACAACGAGACGGTCCACAACGATATCGATGGAATGCTTCTTATTTTTCTCTAATACAATTTCTTCGTCCAAGGTGCGCACTACACCGTCTACTCGAGCACGAACAAAGCCTTCTTTGCGAAGTTGTTCAAATACCGATTTATGTTCCCCCTTTTTACCTTGAATCATAGGGGCTAGCACTAAAACCTTAGTACCTTCTGGAAAGCTCATTACATCATCGGTCATTTGTTGTATTGTTTGCTGGGTAATAGGCTTACCACACTCTGGGCAATGTGCATGACCTACGCGTGCAAATAAGAGACGTAAATAGTCGTAAATCTCCGTTACAGTACCAACCGTAGAACGAGGGTTGCGACTCGTCGTCTTTTGGTCGATAGAAATGGCTGGAGATAAACCTTCAATATAATCGACATCGGGTTTATCCATTTGTCCCAAAAATTGACGTGCATACGCAGACAGGGACTCAACATAACGTCGTTGCCCTTCTGCGTAAATCGTATCAAATGCTAGGGATGATTTACCCGAACCACTGAGGCCAGTTAAGACGATAAACTGATCCCGTGGTAAGGATATATCAATATTTTTTAGGTTATGCTGACGCGCACCTTTTACAATCAATTGATCTTTCATTATCTTTCCTATTTAAAGAGATGATACCAAACGGCATCATCTCTCTGATTACTAACATGAAATAACATATGTATATTATCGCACATATAGTCTATATAATCTATGTGTTTTCTTACAATCTTTTAAAATTGCTCCTAAGATTTACTTTTTGGACTTATCCGCTTTCTAGATTTGGTAGAAACTGGCTTCTTCAACTTGCTATCTCCTGCACTATGCATATCGGACCATTGTTGACGTAATACGCCCAATTGATCACGTAACTTAGCTGCGGTTTCAAATTCAAGCTGCTTGGCGGCGGCCTTCATTTGACGATCTAGCTCTTCAATCTTATTGTACAATTCTTCCGGTGTTATATCTGCCACCTTAGGTGCTGATGTATCTTGAACATATGGTTCGTGTCCATGGTCCATGCCCTCTGAGGATTTTTTTTGCTTTCCTTTTTTTGGTGAAAGTCCCTTTCCATCGGTAACCATATCTTCTTCGATTTTCGTTAATTCGATAAGCTCTTTTACATCTTTAGACACAGACTTAGGCGTGATATTATGTTCAATATTATAAGCCTCTTGCACGGCACGACGACGATCGGTTTCATCGATAGCCCGTTGCATAGAACCTGTTACACGATCTGCGTACATGATAACATGACCATTCACATTACGGGCCGCACGACCTATAGTTTGAATCATAGCCGTATCGGAGCGCAAAAAACCTTCCTTATCCGCATCTAAGATAGCAACCAAGGAAACCTCTGGCATATCGAGACCTTCACGAAGCAAGTTAATACCAACTAATACATCGAATACGCCAGCCCGCAAATCACGAATGATTTCAGCCCGCTCAATAGTAACAATATCGGAATGAAGGTAACGAACTCGTACGCCCATTTCCTTCAAAAATTCCGTTAAGTCCTCAGCCATCTTCTTCGTCAATGTCGTAACAAGAACCCGTTCATTCTTGGCAGATCGTTTGTGAATTTCTCCAAGCAAGTCATCCATTTGCCCCTTAATAGGACGAATTTCTATAGATGGATCTAATAGGCCCGTAGGACGAATGATTTGCTCTGCAATATTCGTTTCTACTTCCATTTCGTATGGGCCAGGTGTAGCCGATACGTATACAATTTGATTGATACGCTCTACAAATTCATCGAATTGAAGCGGTCTATTATCTAATGCAGAAGGAAGACGGAAGCCGTATTCGATAAGAGATTCTTTACGGGCACGGTCACCATTATACATAGCGCGAATTTGAGGCATCGTCACATGAGACTCGTCCACCATGATGAGGAAATCATCTGGGAAATAATCAATCAATGTAAACGGTGCTTCCCCAGCCTTGCGTTCAGACATATGACGGGAATAATTTTCGATGCCCGAGCAATAGCCCATCTCCTGCATCATTTCTATATCATAACGTGTACGCTGTTCTAAGCGCTGAGCCTCCAATAGGCGGTCAGCAGCTTTTAACTTTGCCAACTGCTCATCCAATTCGGCTTCAATACGCTCTACGGCAATATTCATCTTCTCTTTCGTCGTTACGTAGTGAGATGCTGGATAGACAGCTACGTGTTTACGTTCCGCAATAACTTCACCGGTCAAGGAATCTACCTCTACGAGGCGGTCGATTTCATCACCAAAGAGCTCCACACGAATGGCTCTTTCACTATAAGCGGCAGGGAAAATATCAATCGTATCCCCTTGCACACGGAATGTGCCGCGGATAAAGTTCATATCATTTCTCGTATATTGAATATCTACGAGTTTAGATAAGATTTCATCGCGCGATTTCGTTTGACCCAAGCGCAAGGACAATACGAGATCAGAATAGTCCTCAGGGTCACCTAAGCCATAAATACAGCTAACAGAGGCAACAATAATGACATCGCGGCGCTCAAACAGACTCATCGTAGCACTATGTCGCAGTTTATCGATTTCATCATTAATAGATGCATCCTTCTCGATATATGTATCACTAGAAGGGATATAGGCTTCCGGTTGATAAAAATCGTAGTAAGATACAAAGTATTCTACCGCATTATTAGGGAAAAAACTTTTAAATTCACTACATAATTGAGCCGCCAAGGTTTTATTATGAGCAATGATCAAGGTCGGCTTTTGAACTGCTTCAATAACCTTAGCCATTGTAAAGGTCTTACCAGTACCAGTGGCACCGAGCAAAACTTGAGCCCATTCACCGCGTTCAATACCTTCTGTTAAAGATTGAATCGCGGTAGGTTGGTCACCTGTAGGCGCAAAGGGCGCCTCCACTTTAAATAGTTGGCCCCCCTCGTAATTATATGTACTATGCTTCATTACTGTTCATCCTGATGTTTACGGATGGCTTTCATTTCTTCATCCGTCAAACGACGACCTCCATTTTCCGCTTGATTCAACGTATCCTCACCTTCTAAGACTTCGATGAGCATAGCAATAGAAAAACGATCTAGTGTAGGTGTGGTCTTCTGAATTTCATCAGCCATCATCCAATCTGATTCAGTATAGTTATTAATACGATCTGTAATCTCTTCCCAGTTTGAAAGTAGCAATCTCGTAATGGGGCGATATAGTTCAATTCCGAAGTACTCGATTAAGCTAACTATCTTATTCATATTTTCTAGGCTAACATTACATTCATTTTTTTTATTTTCAGATTCTACATATTCAAGTAAGAATTCCCGGTTATATTTATTTGTCACCTTGAATCATTCCTTTATTAAATAGTGCATTAGCAAATTCTTTTGCATTAAATGGACGCAAGTCATCCATACCTTCGCCAACGCCAATCCAGCGTACGGGTACACCTAGTTCCTCTTTAATAGAGATAACTACGCCGCCTTTTGCCGTACCATCTAGCTTAGTTACTACAATACCATTTACTGGTACAGCTTGACCAAATAATTTAGCTTGGCTTACTGCATTTTGACCCGTGGTACCATCTAAAACGAGCAATGTTTGATGCGGCGCACCTTCTACGTGGTTATTCGCAACACGCCCCATCTTTTTAAGCTCTTCCATAAGGTTAACCTTAGTATGTAGCCGACCAGCTGTATCTACGATAACAAGGTCTGCATTACGAGCTTTCGCAGCTTCCATTGCATCATATACAACGGCAGCAGGATCTGCACCTTCTTTATGTTTAACAATTGGTACACCAACGCGATCAGCCCAAATGGATAATTGGTCAGCTGCAGCGGCACGGAATGTATCACCTGCAGCAATGATAACCTTTTTACCTTCTTTAGTATAATAGTTAGCCAATTTAGCGATTGTCGTTGTTTTACCAACACCATTTACACCAACTACAAGGATGACCTCAGGATGGTGCAAAGTAATTTCATCTTCTTGATCGATGAGCATTTCCGTGATGCGGTCTTCCATAAACGGCATTACATCGCCTGTATGATTGATGATACCTTCTGTTACACCACGACGAATTTCTTTCATCAAGTATTCTGTCGTCTTAGGGCCTAGATCACTAGTAAGCATAACTGCTTCTAAATCATCTAAGAAATCATCATCGATTTGCGCATAACCAATAACGATGCTTTCTACATTTTTTACAAAAGACTTACGAGTTTTCTCTAAACCGTCTTTAATTCTATCAAAGAATCCAAATGCCATTATGCTAGATCCTCCTTCACATCTTCAAATGCTACTGTTAATAATCGCGATACACCGCGTTCCACCATGGTTACCCCTTGAAGTACTTCGGCGGCTTCCATCGTCTTTTTACGGTGAGATACAACGATAAATTGTGTTTCTTTATTTATTCGATTTAAGTAAGAGCTAAATCGTTCAACATTAGCTTCATCAAGCGCCGCGTCAACTTCGTCAAGCACACAGAACGGAGCTGGACGATAATCAAGGAATGAGAACAATAAAGCGATAACCGTAAGAGCACGCTCACCACCCGATAAGAGTGTCAATTGTTGACGCTTTTTCCCTGGTGGTTGAATGTAGAAGTCGATACCACCCGTCAAAATATTATCTGGATCAGTAAGTACAATTTGCGCAGTACCGCCACCAAACAATTGGCTGAATACTTCTTGGAATCTACGGCCTACCACATCCAATACATCGTATAGCTGTGTACTCATCGCCTTATCCATTTCGGCAATAACCGCCTGTAATTGCGCCTTTGCCGTATCTAAATCAGCTAATTGTGTGCTTAAGAAATCATAGCGTTCTTTAGTCTCTTCGTATTCCTCAACGGCATTTGGATTGACTGGACCCAATTCGGCAATTTCGGCCATCAAACGAGCTTGCTCATCCTTCCAATCGTTAACGGAGCCTTCAATGCGAAGGGCTTGAGCATCTTCCAAAGTAAAGCCTAGCTCTTGTAATTCTTCTACAAAGCGCTCACAGTCCATGCGATGACGTGTAATTTTGCCTTCCATATCAACAAGGCGACCTTGCACCACTTTATAGCGTTGATTCAATCGGTCTTGCTCACTTAGAATAGATTCCATTTCTTCGCGACCTGTAGATGTTTTATCATAGGCTTCATCACGAAGAGCACGTAATCGTTCAACCTCAGCCGTAGCAGAGGTCAACTCTTGTTCTGCCACTTCCTGAGCCTTAGGTATTTCCTTTTCATAGCGTTGTGTAGTACTAACTAACAAATTATGAAGTGGTGTTAAACGCTCAATAATACTAGAAATAGACTGATTACGCTGTTCACGTTGTGTTTCCCGTTCCTGAATGGTATGTCGCAAGGTATCACAAGTAAGGCGAGCTTCCGTGAAAGCTTCATACGCCTCTTGTTGCACCTTTTGCAACATAGTTAATCGATCCATCAACGCCCCTTGATTACCATCCACACCATGATCCTCTTGCAAGGAACCCAATGCTGTTTCTTGCTCTTTCAAGTTAGCTGTTGTAGTAGCCAAATCAATATCGATTTGTACTAAACGTTGCTCTTCTTCATGGAGAACACGTTTTTTACGATCCAATTGATTTTGTATATTTTGTACCTTTGTTTCGCTAGCCACATAGAGTAAGTTCGTATGTTGATAGCTTTCATCAAGGGTAGCTTGTTCCTTTTCTGCCTCTTCAACCCGTTTTTCAAGGCGTTCTAAGTTAGCTGTTAAGGAGCGAATTTGTTCTTCAATTTGTACAAGTTCTTGTTCAAGACTAGTAGCCTCTTCCTTACGGCTCAATACAGAAGCACGCTTGCGCTTTGTTGCACCACCGGTTAAAGAGCCACCAGGTTGAAATTGTTCCCCCGTAAGAGTTACGATGCGCAATTGCTGATTGTATTTTTTCTGTAATCCAATGGCATCATCCATGGAAGATACTACCAAGGTGCGCCCCAATAAGTATTGGAAAATATGGGCATACTTATTATCAAAGGAAATACAATCAACAGCAGTGCCTAATACACAGCTTTCATGTAAAGCCGATGTATCATATGGTTTACCTTTAACAGAATCCATCGGCAAGAAGGTTACACGACCACCTTGGATAGATTTCAAATAATTGACACCCTCCGCAGCAGCGCGAGCTGTAGTAGTCACAACATGGTTAACACTTCCTCCTAAGGCCGTTTCGATAGCCGTAGTATATTTGTCCTCTACCGTAAAGAGATCGCCAACAGCGCCCGTGATTTGTTCGTGCCAAGAACCTTTACCATTGAGGATATTCTTTGTGCCTTCTAAGTAACCTTCGTGCTGTTCCTCCCACTGTGCTAAAAGTTCTAATCGACCTTTTGCACGTTGTTCTTGAGTGCGCAGCTTTTGTAATTCCTTACGCTCTTCACGCACTTTCATAGCCGCATCCTTAGCATCATCAACGAGGGCTTGTCGTTTAGCAGCTAAGACATTAAACTTTTGACCTAACGTTTCAAATTCAGAACGAGCGACTTGTAGTTCACTATCTACCTGTGCTATTTCAGATTCTAGAATAGCACATTGATTTTTACTTTCCACCTTGCGAGCTTCTAAGCTTCGAATACTAGCCTTAGCCGTTTCAATAGCACTCACAACTTCTAATTGACGTTGCTCAAAAGCCTCTCGATTCGATTGCAAGGATTGAAACTTAGCTTGTTCTGCCTCTACATCTTCAACAGCCTTTTTGTAACTCGCTTCTAATTCTTCTATATTAGACTCTTTTTCTACTAATTGAGCACTTTCATCTTGAATCAATTGATTTAAGATGCGCAATTGTTGCTCCTCGCCCTTTTGCGTAGCCTCTAGCTCGCTAATGCGCATAGACGTTTCATCTAATTCACGGCGCGCTGTTTTTAGTTGCTCTTCTAAGAGACGTAAGTGACCAGATAAGCGTTCTTCATCACGTTGCTTTTCAGTATATTGAGCCTCCCACAACTTAAGCTGTTCCTGCTCTTTTGACGAGGACGATTGCAATTCGTGACGACGAGCCTCTAATTTAGACAATTCAGTTTGAAGCTCAATTTCTTCATCTTTAAAGGCAATATTATCGTTTTCAAAACGTGTTAAAAGGCGATCAGAGGTCTTATAATTGTGAAAGCCTAATGCCCCATCATAATCGCGCTTTGCACGGCTTAAGGTCATATACTTTTTAGTCTTTTCCGCTTTTTCAGACAAAGGTCCTAGTTGCTCTTCAATGGTAGCCATTACGTCCCGTACGCGCTCCATATTACGGTCTGTACTAGCAATACGACGTAAAGCATCTTCTTTATTAATTTTAAAGCGAGAAATCCCAGCTACATCTTCAAAGATAAGACGACGTTCTTCAGGTTTAGAATTTAAAATAGCATCAATTCGGTTCTGTCCAATAATGGCCATGGAATCTCTACCAAGACCGGTATCTGCCAGTAAAAGATGTATGTCCTTTAAACGACAAGAGCGCTTATTGATGAGGAACTCACTTTCACCAGTACGATAGATACGGCGTGTTATAGCCACCTCTGCCATATCTAAATCTAATTGTTGATCACTATTGTCAAATACAAGAGTAACCTCAGCAGCGCTCATAGGTTTGCGCTTTTCCGTACCAGAGAAAATGATATCCTCTGCTTTTTGACCACGTAAATTACGAACATTGGATTCCCCTAAAACCCATTTCATGGCATCCGTAATATTACTTTTACCGCTTCCGTTAGGTCCAATAACGGCAGTCATTCCTGGTGAGAATTTTACAACCGTCTTATCTGCAAACGATTTAAAGCCCTTTAATTCCAACCGAAGTAATTGCATGACTGCCTCCTTTCTACTAACCACCCTAAATAATCATATCTTTTATATTATAACACATATTGTAGGCCATCAATACAGCACCGAACGGTATTTCTCCTACTTTCTTCACACCAACTTATACTATATTGTGGATATAATTCAGCGAAATATAATACATTTCTATTTTTAAGCCCTCTCACCTTAGATGTTAAGCTTCTAGGATAAGAAATAATAATATTATGTTTTATTGCAATACTATTATTCCCAATATAATTTGTTTTATCATTATTAGTCTTATCTTTACATCCAGTATTATCAGCATTAACTCTACTAAATCCTAGATTTTCATAAGTAGCGTATTCAGTTAGATTAAAACAATCGTTACTTAGTGAATACTTATACTGAGATACATGCTCATCAATACAACGTTCAATTCGCTGCTTATATTGTTCATTCACAACTAGCTCCCCCATAGCTGGCTCATATGGACCTGCCACTAAGCTATTACCGGAATCTAATTCTTCTGTACTTTGTAATCCCGTGCGAATGACTTCAATACCATGCTGTTCAAACCAATCTTTTAAAAATGCACAATACTGTATAGCTAGCTCAGTACTTAGTGGTTCATATTCTCCAGCTCTATACTGGTCGGCTAGTTCTGTATTCTCTATAACTAGTACAGGGTAGATACGTATAAAATCAGGTTGTAATGCAGCTACCGTAATGGCCGTTTCTATTATGGTTTGCCAAGTCTCTCCTTTTAGTCCTGGTAAAAGTTGAACCCCAACGATCATATCATGCTGTTTTAATCGTGTAACAGCCTCTACTACCTCTTGTGCCGTGTGCCCCCTCTTAGCATTGAATAAAATACCATCATTCATAGACTGCACGCCAAGTTCTACAGTTTTTACTCCATAAGACTGTAATAATGTAATCGCTTCATCACCTACAGCATCAGGTCTTGTAGAGCAACGTATGCCATCAATGATTCCCCGTTGAAGTATTTCATAGGCAGGCATTAATAATTTATGTTGTAAATCTTTAGGAATAGCCGTAAATGATCCCCCATAAAAGGCAACCTCCCAAAACTTCTCGCACCGTTTTGTGCCTACATAGTCTTTAATTGTTTGTTGTATATAATCTGGAGTTAGGTGACTAATACCAGATTGGCCCGTAATACGAGATTGATTACAAAATGTACACACATAGGGACAACCTACGTGAGGTATAAAAAAGGGAATCATACCAAATGGTTTCATAGACACCTCCTCTTCTTATGTAAAAATTATTACTCATCTACTATTATATAGATTATTACTCATCTACTATTATATAGATTATTACTCACATACTATTATACAGAAAAAAGCGCCATTCGGCGCTTTTCTATTTATCAGCCATCAACTTTTCTAAAGTCAATTGAGCCGCATGTTGTTCTGCAATTTTTTTACTTTTACCAGAGCCGGCCTCGTAAGTAACACCATTGATTTCAACCTCCATATGGAAGGTTTTAGCATGGTCGGGACCACTTTCACTGAGCAAATGATAGACAATATGTTTATCCCCATCTCTTTGCACATATTCTTGTAATAATGTCTTATAATCTTTGCCCCGCTTACCTTCTAAGGCTTGCATGATATAAGTAGTTAAATGTTTTAAAACGAAGACCATAGCCGTTTGATAATCTGTAGAAATATAAATAGCACCGATGAGAGACTCAAAGGTATCCGCTAATATAGAGTTTCGATCATTACCACCGGAAGCGCGTTCTCCATGACCGAGCAATAAATATTGTCCTAGTTTCAAAGAACGGCTCACAGATGCTAAAGAATCTTCACACACTGTAGCGGCCTTAATTTTCGTTAAATTACCTTCAGCCATATCTGGATATGTCTTAAATAGGTATTCCCCAATAATAAGATCCAAAACAGCATCGCCTAAAAACTCTAATCGCTGATTGTGATGAATATGCTTTGATTTATGTTCATTCGCATAAGAAGTATGTGTAAAAGCACAATCTATAATGGATATATCTGACACAGGTATGTCTAAACGAGCAACAAGCTCATGAAGAGATTCTTCACGAGCTTGTGTTATCTTACTCTTATGCGTTTCGATAGTAACCATTAAGCTTCATAACGGCGAATGCAAAGTGTACCGTTATGACCACCAAAACCGAAAGAGTTAGAAAGTGCACATTTTACTTGGAGTTCACGTGCGCCTTCACGAACATAGTCCAGATCCAAACCTTCATCAGGATTGTCACAGTTAATTGTAGGGTGAACTTTACCAGTTTCAATCGCCATTGCCATTACGATAGTTTCAATAGCACCAGCAGCACCCAATAAGTGACCTGTCATGGATTTAGTAGAGTTAACAGCGATATTTTTAGCATGATCGCCGAACAATTCTTTAATAGCTAATGTTTCATTTTGGTCATTAAGGCCAGTAGATGTACCATGAGCATTGATGTAGTTAACGTCTTTAGGGTCGATACCTGCATCTTTAATTGCTAATTCCATACATTTACGAGCTTGAACACCACCTGGAGCTGGTGCAGTGATATGGTAAGCATCACCATTACTACCATAACCCACAACTTCAGCATAGATATGTGCACCGCGTGCTTTTGCGTGTTCTAATTCTTCAAGAACTACGATACCAGAACCTTCACCCATTACGAAACCATCACGGTCACGGTCAAATGGACGGGACGCTTTTGTTGGCTCGTCATTGCGTGTAGACATAGCTTTCATAGCCGCAAAACCAGCTACAGCAGCCGGAGATACCGCAGCTTCAGTACCACCAGCAAACATCACGTCAGCATCACCACGTTGGATGATACGGAATGCATCACCAATCGCATTTGTACCAGAAGTACAAGCAGTTACGTCGGTAATAACTGGACCTTTAAGACCAAGGCGAATAGATACGCGTGCAGATGTCATATTTGCAATCATCATAGGTACTGCAAATGGACTTACGCGGCCAGGACCTTTCTCGAATAATGTTTCATACACCTCATGGATAGAGTCAATGCCGCCTATACCTGTACCAACTACAGTACCACAGCGATCTAAATCTGCTTTATCTAAATCAAGATCAGCATCTTCACAAGCAAGAACAGCTGCACCGATAGCAAATTCTACAGAACGGTCCATACGACGAGCTTCTTTTTTGTCTACCCCATAGTTTGTAATATCAAAATCTTTTACTTCACCCGCAATGCGTGTTGCATAGTCAGATGCGTCAAAGCGTGTAATCGGCCCAATACCAGATTGACCTGCCAATAACGCATTGTAGAAGTTCTCTTTACCGATACCTACAGGAGTCACTGCCCCTAAGCCAGTAATTACTACACGTTTTTCCAATTATTCCACCTCTTATAGCTATACAGCCCTTTAAATTAATCAATCTCTGCTACTTGCTGTTTCAATTGTGCAAAGATATCTTTAACTGGCATAATCTTATCGACTTTTCTCATATTATTGCCAGAGAACACCAACCCCGTTTCCACATCACCTTGTTGTGCACGAGAAAGAGCACGGATAATGCAGAATTTATGGGAACAGTGTTTTAAACAGTTATCACACACCGTCGGAGGCGCTACAGTACCGTCTAAAACAGATTCAGCAAATTTATTTTTTATTGCTTGACCAGGCAAACCAACAGGACTTTGAATCAATACAATATCCTCAGGGTTTGTAGCTCGTACATACATTTTTTTTAATTCATCAGATGCATTACATTCATCAGAAGCAGCAAAACGGCTACCCATTTGAACACCACTAGCGCCGATTTTTAACATTTCAACGATATCACGGCCATCTAGAACACCACCAGCAGCAATTACTGGAATATTTTTTACCGCTGCTACAACTTCGGGAACGATTTCTCGAGCGGAACGATCCGTTCCCAGGTGTCCACCAGCTTCACAGCCTTCTACGATTACAGCTGCAGCACCTAAACCTTCAGAAATGCGAGCTAATTTTGCGGACGAAACAATTGGTACAATAGGAGTACCAGACTCTTTGCCCATTGCGAACATATCTCTTGAAAAACCAGCACCTGCTACTACAAGATCAATGCCTTCTTCGATGGCAGTCTTTACTAGACCAGCAAATTGAGTTGCTGCTACCATCGCATTTATACCAATAATACCCGTAGGTGATAATTTTCTAGCTAATTGTATTTCGTATCGTAATTCATCGAAAGGCAAGCCCGATGCCGCAATAAGGCCGATACCACCTTCATTTGCAACGGCTGCTGCCAAGCGAGCTGTAGACAATCTAATCGCCATACCACCTTGAATAATAGGTACTTTGGCCACTAGATTCCCAATGCGAAGTTCAGGGAGCTTCACTATCAAATCCTCCTGTAAATAAAACCGGTTGGGAGGCCACTCGGCCTCCCGTTCGGTTGAATTGTTAGCTTTACAGCTTATTTAGCAGAATCAATATATTCTACTGTATCCTTAACGGTTTTAATTTTTTCTGCAACGTCGTCAGGGATTTCAACATTGAATTCTTCTTCAAATGCCATGATCAATTCAACGATATCTAAGGAGTCAGCGCCTAAGTCGTCGATGAATGTAGAATCAATGGTAACTTCAGCTTCATCAACGCCTAATTGTTCCACAACGATTGCTTTAACTTTATCGAAAGTGTTCATTAGTGGTTCACCTCCTTTCAAAGTGTATTTATATATAGTCTAATTTTACAACTACATTACCATGCCACCATCAACATTGATGACTTGACCCGTAATATAATTAGCAAAATCGCTAGCAAGGAATGTTACTACTGTTGCTACTTCTTCAGCATCAGCCATACGGCCCAATGGAATTTCAGTAACCATAGCTTCTTTAACTTTTTCTGGTAATACATCGGTCATATCTGTGTTGATAAAGCCTGGAGCAATAGCATTAACTGTAATACCACGGCTAGCCAATTCTTTAGCACAGGACTTAGTAAAACCAATTACGCCCGCTTTAGAAGCAGCGTAGTTAGTTTGACCAGCATTCCCCATAACACCTACAACAGATGTCATGTTGATAATATGACCAGAACGTTGTTTCATCATGATTTTAGATACTGCTTTAGTTACCAAGTATACACCTTTAAGGTTGATATCAATTACAGCATCAAAATCTTCGTCTTTCATTCTCATCAACAAACCGTCACGCGTAATACCCGCATTATTTACGAGAATGTCAATGTGACCAAATTCTTTATGAGCTTCTTCCACCATAGAAGCAACTTCATCAGCATTTGCTACATTAGCTTTAAATTTAATGGCTTTTCGGCCTAACGCTTGTACAGCTTCAACAGTTTCTTGTGCTGCACCTTCGCTACCGCTATAGTTTACTACAATATCAGCACCAGATTGTGCTAGATTGATAGCTACAGCGCGACCAATGCCACGGGATGCGCCAGTTACAATGGCTACTTTACCCTCTAAATGCATTTTATCGAACCCCCTTCAAAAATTCAAGCGTTTTCTCTAAGGATGCAATGTCTTCAACATTAGCTAATTCCATATCTTTGTTGATCTTTTTAGTAAAACCTGTGAGTACTTTCCCAGGCCCCACTTCAACAAAGCGAGTAACGCCAAAGTTTACCATTTCAGCTACACAATCTTCCCACAAGACAGGGTTAGCGGCTTGAGTGACTAAGGACTCTTTAATGTCATTTGCATTAGTCAAAATCTTGCCAGTAACATTTGCAACTACAGGAATTTGTGCATCACACACTTGGATCTTATCCAACTCTTCCTTTAACCGAAGAGCTGCGGGTTCCATCAAACGGCTGTGGAATGGAGCACTTACCGGAAGCATTACTGCGCGTTTTGCTCCTGCTTCTTTCATTTTTTCAGCTGCTGTTTCCACCGCTGCAGTTTCACCGGCAATAACGATTTGTCCAGGGCAATTGAAGTTAACTGCTTGTACAGAACCTACAGAAGCATTTACTTCTTCACAAATTTCTACAACTTGCTCACGAGGTAATGCCAAAATTGCTGCCATAGCGCCTTTACCCAATGGCACAGCTTCTTGCATATATTCACCGCGTTTATGAACTACATATACTGCGTCTTTAAAGTTCAATACACCGGCTGCTACCAGAGCACTATACTCACCAAGACTATGTCCGCCTACGATGTCAGGCGTAAAGCCTTGTTCTTTTAGAATTTCATAACAAGCTACGGATGCAGTCAAAATAGCTGGTTGTGTATTTGCTGTTTTAACGAGCTCTGTATCAGGACCTTCGAAGCATAATTTACTGATAGAATAACCAAGTGCCTCGTCAGCTTCTTCAAAACGTTGTTTCACAATAGGGTACGCATTATACAAATCTTGTAACATGCCTACTTTTTGAGAACCTTGACCAGGAAAAACAAATGCCGTTTTCATTAGGGGCCTCCTTATTTACTAAGACCTTGAAGATTCTTAATCACAGTTTCAGCTTCAGTCATAATATCTTTAATGATAGTTTCACATGGTTTAACATCTGTTAACATACCAGAAATTTGACCGATCATTACAGAACCTTCTTTTACATTACCCTCAATAGCAGCTAAACGAAGTGTACCAGCACCTAATGCTTCCAATTCCTCTTTAGATCCACCACTGAATTCAAGGGATTTATATTTATGAGCTAACGCATTATCTATAATACGTACAGGATGACCTGTTGTTAAACCAGTCATAACTGTAGCACGATCTTTTGCTTTCAATACAGCATTTTTATAATTTTCATGGGCAATACATTCTTCGGATAATACGAATCGTGTCCCCATTTGTACAGCTTTAGCACCTAATGCAAATGCCGCAGCCATACCACGACCATCTGCAATACCTCCGGCAGCAATAACTGGTACATCTACAGCATCAACTACTTGAGGAATTAATGCCATAGTTGTAATATCACCTACGTGACCACCAGACTCTGTACCTTCAGCAATAATTGCATCAATACCACCACGTAATAAGCGCTTTGCTAGTAATACTGATGCAACTACAGGAATAACTTTTGTACCAATTTCTTTCAAAGCGGGAACATAAACACCAGGATTACCTGCACCTGTAGTGATAACAGGAACACGTTCTTCCACGACTACTTCCATAACCTCTTTTACAAATGGAGACATGAGCATGATATTACAGCCAAAAGGCTTACTAGTGCGCTCTTTTAATTTATGGATTTCATTACGGAAAATATCAGGAGGCATATGACCAGCACCAATAATCCCAAGTCCACCAGCTTCAGAAACGGCTGCCGCTAATTCTGCAGTACCGAGCCAAGCCATGCCACCTTGAAAGATTGGATACTCAATCTGCAATAAATCACAAATGTCAGTCTTAATCATCTTGATGTGTCCTCCTTAATACCATTTCAAGACCAGGCTTGCCCATGTTAGGCCTGCACCAAATCCTGCAAACGCAACATTATCACCGCGTTTGAAACGTCCCTCGCGATTAGCTTCATCAAGTGCAATCGCTACAGACGCGGCAGATGTATTACCATACTTATGTAAATTAACAAAAACTTTTTCCATCGGCAGATGTAAACGTTTGGCTGCCGAATCAATAATACGAATATTCGCTTGATGAGGAATGAAGTAATCTAATTCATTTAACTCCATATCAGCACGTTCTAAGGATTTTAAAACCGTACGTCCCATCGTTTTAACGGCAAATTTATATACTTCAGGGCCATCCATATGAATAAATGTTAAGCCTTCTTCTACGCGTTGATCATTTGCTACTACAGCAGTGCCACCTGCAGGAATGCAAAGCGCTGATCCTCCAGTGCCATCGGCGCCCATGTCAATACCTTTAATGCCATAGCCTTCAGGTACTTCAGATACTACTGCAGCCCCAGCACCATCACCAAAGAGGATACATGTACCACGATCATTCCAGTTTACTCGACGAGAAAGAATTTCCGCCCCCACAACGAGTACTTTTTTATAAATACCAGAGCTAATATAACTAGCGGCAGTAATCAATCCATATACAAACCCAGAGCATGCCGCTTGTAAATCATAGGCTGCAGCGTTTTTAGCTCCTAAGTTTGCTTGCAATACACAAGCTGCCGAAGGAATAATCATATCTGGTGTTAAGGTAGCAAAGATAATCATGTCGATATCCTCTGCAGAGACATTAGCCATTTGCATAGCTTTTTTTGCTGCCTCGGTCGCCATATAGGATGTATTCATACCTTCCGGTGCAATGCGTCGTTCTTCTATACCCGTACGCTCTCTAATCCATTGATCATTGGTATCAACCATTTTTTCAAGATCAAAGTTTGTTACTACATTGTCAGGAAGGAAGCTCCCAGTACCAATGATTCCTACAGGTTTATTCATCATAGTCATACTTTAAGGCTCCTTCAATATCCATCGTTTCTCTTATGTGTTGAATAATTTTACGCTCTACTAAATCACTAGCAATTTCAATAGCAGTTTTTATTTCTTTTGCTTTAGAACTGCCATGAGCAATCATAAATACCCCATTAACTCCTAAGAGCGGAGCACCACCATTTTCTGTGTGATCCAAACGTTTTGCCATCTTTTTCAAAGCCGGCTTTACAAGCATAGCTCCTATCTTGGCGAAAATACTTCCTGCCATGATGCTATCCTTTACTAATTGCGTAAGGCCTGTTACTAAACCTTCCGCAAATTTAAGTACCACATTGCCTACGAATCCATCACATACGACAACATCAACGGCACCTTTAGGAATATCGCGACCTTCAATATTACCTTTAAAATTGATAGTCTTCATACCCTCCAAGATCGGATACGTCGCCAATACGACATCGTTCCCCTTTGTGGCCTCTTCACCAATATTTAACAATCCCACAGTAGGATTTTCTTTTCCTAATAAAAGCTTAGCGTATTCGGACCCCATTAAAGCTCCTTGTACAAGATGTTTAGGTTTACAATTAGAATTTGCACCAGAGTCTAACATAACTGTTATACCACTTACCGTTGGCATTGGAGTTGCAATGACAGGGCGATCAATACCTTTAATGCGACCAAGCCCAAACAAAGCCGCTGCAACAGCAGCTCCCGTACTACCTGGAGCAATTACAGCATCACAACGATTATCCCGAACCAACGAAGTAGCGACCACAACAGATGCATCTTTTTTCTTGCGCAATGCTTGACCTGGATGTTCATCCATACCGATTACCTGGCTAGCATGATGTACAGAAATACGTGGATTCTTAGCTTCATTATTAGCTTCTAATATATCAAAAATTTGCTGCTCATCGCCGACGAGCACCACTTCAATGTGTTGATTTGCTCGTACGGCTTCAATGGATCCAAGTACAGTCTCCATTGGAGCAAAGTCGCCACCCATGGCGTCTATTGCAATTTTCATAATTTACACCCTATTCTCTACGGATTCCATAATAAATTTTGCGCGAAACACTTCTTTTATTTTATCTCTTATTATAACCCAAATAAAGAACTTATTACCTCGGCGACGAACAATTTCTGCTTTCGCTACCAAATTAGTACCAGATCCTACTGGGTTCTTATATTTTATATTTCCAACTTCCGCAGAGCAAACAGTCGTCCCCATAACCGCTTTTGCAAGGGAATTTGCTTGAGCATATAAATACTGCGGTTCTACATATCCGAATTGATCTTCCATATCAGCCGTAGTACGTAACATAGATAATGCTTGGTGCCCCTCGGTGACATCAATCAATTCACCAACCACTTCATATGATACATGTTCTACCATTTCATGTGATTGACCTGTAGCCATAACACGAATGCGTTCACGCAATTCAGGAATACCCAATTCTAGTCGATCGAGACGAATTGTTGGCACACTTACACCAAAGTGTGTTGCCAATTCTTCATCAGTAAGAAATGGCGTAATATTCAGTTTTTCTTGTAACTGTTTCTGGCGCTCTTGCTTCTTTAACCGACTCATGGGACCACCTTTTATGACCTAGTATTAATATTACATCCTAAGTATATACAATAATTCCCTTATTGGCAAGACTTTTCATACATATAGTAAGAAATTTTCATAGCATATACAAAATATAGTTGTTTTTTATATTTTAGTATTTTTGTTTATAAAAAATAAAAATGTATCACCATCTTATAGAATAATCTTACTATAAAATAGTGACACACTTGCTATTGATAACGAAACATATAAAATTATGAGTGTATAATTTGAAAGTATATAAAAAAGACGCCTACTAGGTAGGCGTCTTTCTCCACTCACATATTAAGCATTAGCTACTACTTGTTCACCTTTATAGTGACCACATGTAGGGCAAACACGATGAGGCATCTTAGGTTCGTGGCATTGTGGGCATGCTACATAACCAGGAGCTTCTAATTTCCAATTAGCACGACGACGATCGCGACGGCATTTAGACAATCTACGTTTAGGTACTGCCATTATCTGCACCTCCTTAGTACAATCATTAGGATAATCTATCATCTTTCTCATCAAGCAAAGCACGCAACTCTGCAAATCGAGGATCCACCACAAAGGATTCACAAGAACAAGGTGAAACATTCAAATTTGCTCCGCAATGAACGCACAATCCTTTGCAATCATCCTGACATAACACTTGAGAGGGCTCATTGATGATTAATGTATCCCTAATTAGTTCAGTTAAGTCAATTTCTTCTCCATCAAAAGAATTCACATCATCCGCAGCATCCCGACAATCACTAAAGATTTCCTCAAAAAAATCTTTTCGATAATGTTCTGTTGTATTTAAACAACGGGAACAATCATAATTGCCTTTAGACTGAATCGAACCTTGAACGATGTAATTTTGACCATCAAACCAAAACTCACCACTAATGGTTATATCATGACGGCTCCAAGGAAAAGCAGTTACGTCACCAAGCTCAGAGGCTGATATCGTATAGCTATAAGGAAATTTCTTTCCTATATGTTCTTTTGCTTGCTCTACTTGCAGTTTCATAATCTTACCTCGACTCATAATATTATAAACATGACATGGTGCTTTGTCAAATAAAAAAGACTATCTCAAGTGGACTTAAGATAGCCTTTTGGTAAGTCAATTACATTTTTTCGAATTGGTCTTTACCAACACCGCAAATAGGGCAAACATAATCAGCTGGTTGATCTTCGAATTTTACGCCTTCAACAGCTTCGTCATAAACCCAACCACATACTACGCATACATATTTTTCCATGTGTATTTCCTCCTTCACTTGAAAATTATTGTTTAATGTTTATCTTTAATTAATTCAGATACTCTATCTGTAATGTAGTATATCAAAGACATCGAAACTTTTCAATACTCATTTTCTTATTTTCTCATTTTTTATAATATTTAATAATCATAGATACTATGCGGTTTTCTACTACTCAACTCATTTGAAATATATTATCATTTAGTTTTTTATCTTTAGACTACTGCTAAACAGTTTATTCTAATCTGATAATTAGAAATTAATTCTGAAAACATATTGTTTAAATAAATAGCTATAATAACCTTATCTAAGGTGTACATAATTACTATATTATACTATTATATAGAGAAGAGATTATATGATTACATATAATCTCCAAACAATAATAAGCTTAATCTCTTTAGTATATAAGTATATACTGATATATTCTTGACTTTATTAATGCTCTATTTCTTATATAAGAAAATAAAATTATTCTTATATAAAATTCTCGTATAAAGGTTTAATAAAGTTTCAGTAAATTTAATTGTTATCATAGGAGGCTTTATGAGAACAGCGTTAACACAACTTTTACAAATCGAATATCCTATTATCCAAGGCGCTATGGCTTGGGTATCTGAACACAAACTAGTTGCTGCCGTAGCTAATGCAGGTGCTACAGGTGTAATTGCTCTTGGTGGTCGTGATGCAGAATGGACGCGCAACGAAATTCGTGCCTGTAAAAACTTAACGGATAAGCCTTTCGGAGTCAACCTCATGTTAATGGCTCCTAATAAAGACGAACTAGTGGATATTATCATTGAAGAAAAGCCTGCATTTGTAACACTTGGAGCAGGCAATCCTGTACCATATATTAAACCATTGCAAGATGCAGGCATTAAAGTTATCCCAGTAGTTCCATCTCTAAAACTTGCTAAACGTATTGAAGAAGCTGGTGCTGATGCAATTATTATTGAGGGTATGGAAGCCGGTGGACATATCGGTAGCCAAACAACCATGTCCTTAATGGAAAATATTTTACCTGAGATTTCTATTCCTGTTGTTGTAGCAGGCGCTATCGTAGATGGTCGTGGTATTGCAGCAGCATTGTTGATGGGAGCTGAAGGTGTACAAATGGGTTCCCGTTTTTTGTTAGCTGAAGAATGTCAAGCCCACATAAATATGAAAGAAGCAATTATCAAAGCCACAGATACAGACTCTGTTGTAACAGGTCTGCTCTCCGGCCACGGTGGAGTACGTAGCTTAAAAAACGAATTCACTACGCGTTACTTAGCTGCCGAAACAGATGGTGTTACTACTCCTGAAGAACGCACCAAAATGTCCCAAGGCACTAACAAACGTGCTGCTATCGATGGTGATGTTGTAAATGGTGCCGTACAAGTTGGACAGGGTTTGAACCGACTTACTACTATTGAACCTGCTCACACTATAGTACAAACAGTAATGAACGAAGCTATCATGTCTATTCGTAAAGCACAACGTCTTATTGAAATCGTATAATTAATAAATTAGGAGTTCCTTATGTTACCATTTCACGGAAAATACCCCAAATTAGATCCTAAAAGTTGTGTTATGCCTGGTGCAGAACTTGCAGGTGATGTTGAACTAAAAGAATATGCTTCCATTTGGCAAAACTGTGCACTTCGCGGTGATGTAAATAAAATCGTAGTAGGTCGCTATTCTAATGTACAGGATAACTCTGTATTACACGTTGATGATGACAAGGCTTGCATCCTCGGTGATTATGTTACAATCGGCCATGGTGCAATCGTACACGCTAGTACCATTGAAGACAATGTATTAGTTGGAATGGGTGCTATTGTATTGAGTGGCTGCCACATCGGTTCCGGCTCTATTATCGCCGCTGGTGCAGTCTTAAAAGAAAATACTGTGATTCCACCTAACTCTTTAGTTGTTGGAATTCCAGCTCGCATAGCTCGTACAGATGATACGCAAATTGAACGTATTCACAATCAAGCTCTAAAATATAAACACTTATGGACTGTAGAATACGGCATGCTTCCTGATGCGGGTGGCGAGGAATACGATAAGAACGCAAAAATTGTATAATTACATATACATTAAAAGCGGATAGTTGATTAACTCAACTATCCGCTTCTTTTCTATATATTATATTCACTTTTATTAACTACTATTTAGCGTTACTTAGCGCTATTTAATTTTGATTGAATGATTTGCTCTACCATAAGAGCAGTCCCCATTGTTAAAGCTATAGGAAACAACAGCTCTACAGAGAAACGAGATAATTCAAGCATAAATACACAAGATGTCATAGGCATTTTTTGTGCAAGGCCCAAGAATACTACGGCCCCTACAAAAGCAGCCATACCTAAAGATATCGGCGCTACTGCAATAGACCATACAGTGCCAAATACGATGGCTAAAGTGCTACCTAACATCATAGATGGAGTAATACGACCACCATAAGCGCCAGCCGCCAGAGCGAGCAAAACGGCTATCCATTTAGATCCAAATAGACCTAATGCATAAGTCCATGTTATATCGTTTGTAAAGGTCAACTCATTACCAGCTTTACCATTTCCAAGAATTTCAGGAAAATACATAGCTAAGGCACCAATTAGTGTAAATGCTACGATAGAAATAGGAATCATTACAGGACTACTACGATGAATGGCAGGTAGCTTACTTTGTGTAATATTAAATAAAACAACACCAATTGCAATAATAGCGCCTAAAACGATAGAAAACTCTACATAATGACTCCCTAAACTAGGTTGTGCCATTGTATATTGAATGACATCTCCTACACCAGCTTGTCGCGTCACAAATGTAGCCAAGCCACAACATAATAGGGCTGCACTCATAGCACGTACATTCCAAGTAAGAAGCAAAGTTTCTAATGTAAAAATTGCCGCAGATAATGGTGAATTATAAACTGCAGCTAGGCCAGCACCTGCAGCACATGCAATTAATAATTGACGGTCTTCTTGCTTTATATCAAAATGTTTCACTAGAAAGGTGGTAATACCAGCGCTAGCCTCACGAGGTGCAACTTCTCGACCTAATGGAGAACCAATACCTACCGTAATTATTTGCAGTGTTGCATGTAAAACAGTAGTAATTGGATTCATATCCATTTTACCAGAAACTGCCGTTTTTATATCTACAATGCCTTTACCATATCGGTGAATTAAAACCCAACCGATGCCACCTACGACACCACAAATAATCAAAGGTATAAAACGTTCTATAGGCGATACGCGAGCTACAGCAGCACCAAAACTCAGATGATCCGCAGTAGAATAGTTATATACAAAATGTTGAATTCCATGCATTAAATGCGTATAAGAGGCCCCTACAAGTCCAGCTATAAAGCCAACTATAATAATGAGACCTATCAATCGTTTATCAAAAGCCATACTTACTCCATTGCTAATACAATTTCCCCAGCCGCTAATGTCTTTTTAACATCTATAATGCGTTGATTCGATGATCCTCTGAAGCGCAATGCAGGGTCCTTAAGTTCGTCTACAAAACGACCATCTACGAGAATGTCAATTTCTTGTAATAAGGCACTTCGTAACTCATCTACTAAGATATCATCTATTTCATAGCCTGAATAGGCCCAAATCTTCTTTTCTGGCGCCGCTGCACGAACAGCTCTCACCACCGGTAATAGGCCTTGTACATTTTGAAATGGCTCCCCACCTAGTAATGTTAACCCTGAACATGTAGGATTCTTCACATAGGAAACTACTAAATCTGTCTCAGCTTGCGTCCACACCTTACCGGCATTAAAATCTTGGTATTCTTCGTTAAAACAATTATAACAACAATGTGTACACCCTGTTACAAATATAGATGTACGAATCCCTTCTCCATTGGCAATATCATATTGTCTTATTTGCCCATATCTCATCATAACCTCCATAGTAGTGCCTATCAACTTTGATTAACACTATATAGATATATTTCAATTTCTCATATATACAGTAAAAGCTGTGCCTTAGGCACAGCTTTTAGCATTTACAGAACTATCGTATTTAGAATTAAAACCGTATCTATTAAAATATCCACATCATTAGATATCTATGATAATTATATTAATCTATATAACAGTTTATCTTAATATATAGAATAATTATTAAAACTATACCTCTAATAATCTTAAATATGCATTACACGATCTTTAATTTCCTTTGTGCGCCCTTCATTCCAGAAGTTTTCACCAAGGTATCCACAAGTACGACGGATAACAGTTAATTTATCGCGATTTGTATTGTGACAACGAGGGCATTCCCACTCGTTATGTTCATTTACCTTAATTTCTCCATCAAAGCCACATTCGTGACAATAGTCAGACTTGGTATTAAATTCAGCATAAGAAATATGATCATAAATATATTGAATCATCGTCAAAACAGCTGGAATATTATTAGTCATATTAGGAATTTCCGCATAGGAAATACAGCCACCGGTAGATTTCTTTTGAAACTCAGATTCAAAAGAAAACTTATCAAATACATTAATCTCTTCTCGTACGCTTACATGATAACTATTAGTATAATAACCTTTATCCGTAATGTCCTCAATAATACCAAAGCGAGCGCGATCCAAAGAAGAGAATCGATGGGTTAAACTTTCAGCAGGTGTACCATATAATGCGAACCCCATGTTATGTTTAATTCGCCATTCATCAACAGCTGCATTTAAACGATCCATAACCTTCATCGCAAAAACACGACCTTTCTCGCCCGTATTCGATTCACCGGTAATTAAGCGAGTTGCTTCATAAATACCAATATATCCCAAGGAAATAGTCGCATAGCCGCCAGTCAAGAATTTAGCAATTTTCTCGCCTTTTTTAAGTCTTGCAATGGCACCGTGTTGCCAATGGATTGGCGACACATCGCTCACTACGTCCTTAAGTAATTCATAACGAAGCATTAGAGCTTTTTCTGCTAACTCAAGTCGTTTATCTAAAATTTCAAAATATCGTTCTTCACTACCTCGGGCTAGAATGCCGATTTGAGGTAAGTTCAAGCTTACTACACCAATGTTAAAACGTCCATCAAACTTGTATTCACCATTTTCATCCTTCCAAGGAGATAAGAAGGATCGACACCCCATAGGACTAAAGACATTACCTGAGTAGTTTTCCTTCATTTTTTTCGCAGAAATATAATCAGGGTACATACGCTTAGCTGTACATTGTGCTGCCAATTCAGTTAAGTAATAGTATGGACTATCTGGGGTTACATTATGCTCATCAAGAACATAAATCAGCTTAGGAAAGGCTGGTGTAATATATACATCAGCTTCGTTTTTTACACCTTTAATACGTTGGCGCAAAATTTCTTCTGTAATAAGAGCCGCTTCCTTCGCGTATTCATAGTCTGGTTGGAAATACATAAATAATGTAACAAATGGAGATTGACCATTTGTAGTCATCAATGTATTAATTTGGTATTGAATAGTTTGAATACCATCTTTAACCTCTTTACGCGTACGTTTCCACGCAATTTCACGAGCCTTTTCCATATTAGGCTCCATGCCGTAAATCTCAACTTGCTCTTCAATAACATTATTGAGGATTTTTTCATAAGATTTACGTACGAATGGTGCCAAAATACGATCAATACCATTAATACTTTGACCACCATATTGACCAGATGCTACTTGTGCAATAATTTGTGTTGTTACAGTACAAGCAACTTGGAAGGACTTAGGAGTATCGATTTTCTTACCATTGATTACTGTACCATTTGTAAGCATGTCTTCCAAATTAATTAAGCAACAGTTAAACATAGGTTGAATAATATAATCCATATCATGGAAGTGGATGGCCCCACTATCATGAGCTTCTAAAATATCGGTAGGAATCAATTTACGACGAGCAATGTCTTTAGATACTTCACCAGCAATTAAATCCCGTTGGGTAGATACTATAGCAGCATCCTTATTAGAGTTTTCATCAAGAACACTTATATTACTACGATCTAATAAACCAATTACATCATCATCAGTTGTATTTTGACGACGTTTAAAAGCTTGAACAGCTTTGTAACCTTCATAGGCACGTGCCGTTGCAGGATTATGATACTCAATCAACTTATAATACACTTGATCTTCAATAGCATAAATTGTCATGTCTTTTTGAAGCTTAGTAGCATATTCCTCAATTTCATTTGCAATACGCTGTGCCAAGCCCTCTTCGTACAACCCTGTACTACTATGTTCAGCCTTTTCAATAGCCAAAGCAATCTTGTTCTTGTCGAATGGTACCTTTGTGCCATCTCGCTTAATGACCTGCAACATATTGGCAACCTCCCCATCTTGTTACTGCCAAAATATATGTTAAGACGTATAAAAAGTATGGCAAATCACACTTTTTATAAATTTATATGTAAAAATGTGAAGAATTATTAGAAAAACCCTCTATTTTTACTGCCTTCTCAGTATACTATATATGGTGGTTGTTTTCAACCCCAAATACAACATAAAGTAAAAATAGGCTCTCCTCTCTATGCCAATATGACATGGATAAAAGAACCTATTATGACATGGATAAAAGAACCTATATAAATTATAATGCAAAGCCAAATAGACGAGTCAAGAAATTACCCTTTTTCCCTACCCAACTAGATGGGACAGAAGGATAAAATGTGCGATTAGCTAAGAGGTCCCGTTCATTAAGATGGATATTTGGTAACAAATCTTTTTTATACGTATTGTCTAATTTAGAAATTGCTTCCACATAACCTTGGTACGCCTCGACATCACAGCCATTGCTGTAACCAGTGCCAAAGAAATGAATTAAACCATTGCGATATAATTCAATAGCCCTATCATAGTTAGCGTTACCATGATTAAAAGATGCCATATTACATTGAATCAGAATACCTTTATCAACCCATTCTAATAATTGTTCAGGTTTAGTAAATAATTGTCCATAAGTTTCTACTTCACTAATAATAGGTACAATACCCATATCTAGTAGACTTAACAACCATGCATTAATATGATGCACTTTGCTATTTTGTGGAAGAGCAACTAATATAAAATGGCTATCTCCCAACGTATATTGATTGCGATGAAAGACTATATATTCAACCATTTCATCACAAAGCATTACGCGAGCTCCACTGTGAATAGTTACATCTACTAGCTGTTCCTTAATCGCAACTTTTACTTCATTAATTAAAGATTTCATAGCATTCCATGCATTCAGATCCATAGATACTGTAACATCTGGCGTACTAAAAATATCTGTAATACCTTGTTTAGACAAGGACTTAATCATTTTTACTGATTCTGCCATTGTTTGAGGCCCTTGTGGACCTAACACAGCTGGCAAAATACAACCATGTAAATCAACCACGCGACTCATAATCTTTCCCTTCTACTTTCGATTCTCTTTTCAAAAATCGACCTCTTATATAAAGTTCATGTTATTCTCACTTAACCTTAGAATTCATTTTACATTCACGATTATAACAAGGGACTAGTCGCTTGTATAGTGGTTTTTCTATAAAAATAAATAAATTATTATATGCTCATTTAATACAATTTTTATACATTCATTTATCCTTCATAAAATATGACTCATAATCTCTATGATTATGAGTCATATTTTACGCATCATTATATTAATATTTTTTTAATTTTTAAATGTACTTTTATCTTTTATCATGACTAATATAATAAGCTAATTTTACTACCGATATACCAATAATTATACCAATTGTATCAATCAATACATCAGAAAGTTGAGAGCTGCGACCTAGAGAAAATAATTGTATAAATTCGTCTAGACTAGCTATTACTATACCCACTCCTATAGTCTTTACTACTGTGCCATATTCAATATAACGTCGTAGAACTACATATAAAACACCACCAAGGATTGTGAACTCTGTTAGGTGGGCTAATTTTCGAACAATCCTATTTAAGGCCCATATATTTCCGTAAAAGCCTAATTTATCAGCTATAGGAGCAAGCCACTCCGCAAAAATAAGACTAAACCCATCAGAGGTTCCTCCATTTTGCAAGGAATTATCCCATATAAAAAACACAATCAGACCTAACACAATATATAGTATCCAACGTTTCATACTACTCTCCTAAACGCCACAATACATATAGCTGTATTAATCTCTATCAAAAATATCTCTTGTATAAACTTTATCTTTTACACCTTCTAAGCTATTATCCCAGCGATTAGCTACAATGACATCACTGACACGCTTAAAGTCTTCAAAGTTACGAATAACTGGCGAGTTGAAGAAATCTTCTGCATCTAGTGTAGGTTCATATACTACTACAGCAATGCCCTTCGCCTTAATACGTTTCATAACACCTTGAATCGCTGACGCTCTAAAGTTATCAGAGTTCATTTTCATGGTCAAGCGATAGATACCAACAATTTTCGGATTTTTAGCAATAATAGTATCTGCCACATGATCTTTACGTGTTCTATTCGCATCGACAATGGCAGAAATCAAGTTTTGTGGTACATCATTATAGTTAGCTAATAATTGTTTTGTATCTTTTGGCAAGCAATAACCACCATAGCCAAAGGAAGGATTATTATAAAAATCTCCAATACGAGGATCTAAACAAACCCCCTTAATAATTTGACTTGTGCTAAGGCCACGTACTTCAGCATAGGAGTCTAACTCATTAAAATACGCTACACGTAATGCTAAATACGTATTAGCAAACAATTTAATTGCTTCCGCTTCCGTAGAATCAGTATATAATTGTGGGATATTTTCTTTAATAGCACCATCTGCTAATAATTGACCAAAGCGATGAGCGCGTTCAGAGTCCTCACCTACAACAATACGAGATGGATACAGGTTATCGTATAAGGCTTTACCTTCTCGCAAGAATTCTGGGGAGAAGATTAAATTTTCGGTTTTAAGCGCTTCACGCATTTGTACAGTATAACCTACCGGTACAGTTGATTTAATAATCATTACCGCATCAGGATTAATTTCTAAAACGGTTTTAATGACTTGCTCAACAGAAGATGTATCAAAGAAGTTTTTTTGTGGATCATAGTTTGTAGGTGTAGAAATAATTACATACTCAGCACCTGTAAACGCTTCCACAGGATCTAATGTAGCTTTAAAGTTTAATTCTTTAGTGGCTAAATATTCTTGCAATTCCGCATCTACAATAGGTGCTGCCTTGCGATTTAACATATCCACTTTTTCTGGGATGATATCGAGGGCTACCACCTCATTATGTTGTGCTAATAATACGCCATTGGAAAGGCCTACATAGCCTGTACCAGCAATTGCAATCTTCATTTATTTGCCCTCCGTCATATAGAAATCTTTATACCATATGGCAAAACGTCTTAAACCTTCACGTAACGTTGTATTAGGTTTAAAACCAAAGTCAGCTTCTAATGCACTCGTATCAGCATATGTAACAGGTACATCACCTGGTTGCATAGCCACTAACTCTTTATGTTCTTCAAAATTATAATCCTCTGGTAATACCCCGGCAGATACTAATTCCTCTGAAAGAATGCGCACAAAATCAAGCAGATTTTCTGGGTTGCTATTACCGATGTTATAAATAGCGTACGGCGGCACTGGTAAGCCATCCGCACCATTACGACGCTCTGGCGCAGTAGACATAACCTTAGTTACACCTTCTACGATATCATCAATATATGTGAAATCACGCTTACAATTGCCGTAGTTGAAGATTTTAATTGTCCCTCCACTGCGCAATGTATTTGTAAAACCAAAGTACGCCATATCTGGGCGACCTGCAGGACCATAAACCGTAAAGAATCTAAGTCCTGTACTTGGAATGTTATAAAGCTTTGCATAGGAATATGCTAATAACTCATTTGATTTTTTTGTAGCTGCATAAAGAGATACAGGATTATCTACCTTATCATCTGTAGAGTATGGGATTTGTTTATTCGCACCATATACAGAGGAAGATGAAGCATATACTAAATGCTCCACACCACTTTCACCATCGTCATAAGAGTGACGACAAGCCTCTAAAATATTATAGAACCCAATAATATTAGCCTCTATATAAGCATCAGGGTTAGTAATGGAATAACGAACCCCTGCTTGAGCTGCTAGATTGACTACAACTCGTGGTTTATATACATCAAAAATTTCATCAATAAAAGCCTTATCTGCAATATTTCCTTTTTTAAAAATCCATGTATTTTTATTGTCTTTGCTAATCTCGTCAATTTGTTGCAAACGATACTCTTTCAAGGCTACATCGTAGTAATCATTAACAGAATCTATGCCGATTATTTGAGTTCCTTCTGCTTCAGATAAGAGAGACATAACTAAGTTAGCCCCTACAAATCCAGCGGCTCCCGTTACGAGGATTACCGTGTTGTTTAAATCTACATTTTTTGAAAGCATATGTACTCCTTTCATAGTTCTGTTAATTATGAGCGTCTTACTTTACCTAAAACTTTATTAACACCAGAAACAATAATAGTACGCTCAGATGGAATGATACACAAAATAGCCACATACAATAGAACGCATAACAGCATACAAGCTATCGTCCACCACACCGTATCATATAGATGTAAAACACTATATGCTATCCCCCCAACTATCGATGCGGTAATAAGATATACACTAATATTAGATAATATACGGAGCACACTCATATTGACGAACAGTGCCAAGAACAACATAGCTACAGCGAGCATTTCCATTCGCACTATGGAGCGAGCATACACAAAGGTAGTGAAATCATATTGAATACAAATATAAATAACTGGTATTAAAACAACTAAATGTAAAACTTGAGTCCAGAACGATAGGTTTGGCAAGCCTTTAGCACGGAATATTTCAGAAATTAGATTCGCTGTAATAGTCATAATAGCCGAACTCAATGCCCAAGAACCTAATACAATACCCGCTAACTTCCATTGAGGACCTAATAATAGATGAACTACAAAATCTTGAAATACAAATAATCCTACCCCTATAGGCACTAGGAATAAAGCCATATAGCGTTGGAAAGTAAAAAATGTATTCGAAAAGGCCTGTTGATCATGCTGTACTCGGCTTAAGGCCGCGAATAATACTGGTGCCAATGATGCTGTGGCCATAGCCATGACGGTAGTAACAATAGCCATTGGCATCTTATATATACCCAAATAATACGCATCAAGACATCGACTAATGATAAATGTATCTACCCAGGCTGTAAGCCATATAGAAAATGCTTCTGCTAAAGACCATGCACTATAACTAAACATTTTCATAAAGATGCGACCGCTAAAGAATAAATTAATTTGATTTTTTCGACTCTTTAATAAGGCCAACGCCGTAAATAACTGGGCTCCTAATATACCAGCAATTAAAGACCAGTAATCGTAGCCCATAAGCGCCATTGGTATAGATATCAATATAGGTGTAAGAATTGTTATGAGCCTAATATTTAGAAGAAACTTAAAATTAAAGTCTCTTCGATACAATGCCATTTGAACACTACTAAAGGCAGATAAAGGAATCATAGCCCCCATCACAGCTAAAGGTATACCTAAACCATCATTACCTACTAAGATGGCCAATTCATCACGACCTATTATGATAGCGCCCCATAAAAGTAAAGAAAATACTAGGTTGGCAATAAAGGCCACATCTGTGGCCTCTTGCTTCTCTTGGGCACTTTCAAACTCATGCTGAACGAGAAATTTTTGAAAACCTGCATCAGCAAGCATTTCTGCAAAAGATATAACCATCATAATCGTCGCCAATATGCCGAATGCGGTCGGTGCTAACATATGGGCCAATATTATATTTGTCAGTGGTGTAATAAGCTTTGCTAAAACCTCTGTAATAACAGACCATTTAGCAGCAGCTACGATTTTAGTATCCATTATTTCTTATTGATATTCTTAACGCCTCTCAAGAATAATTCGTGATGAGCTTCACATTCCAAGTAGTTTTGTATTGCTAAATAACTTGTATTACCTAAAATAAGTTCTACTAGTTTTCGTCCAACTAAAGCATTAATAGCACGTACAATAAATGATCTACCCAAAAATTCACGCAAATAACGTTTTACATGAGTATCAGCAAAATCCTTATAAGCTTGAATCACAAAGTGAGGATCTTTAATTTCTTCACTGCGTTTTCTATAAGCCTTTAATGTTTCTGCAGCTTCAACTTCTGTGGCGAGTCGTGTACCATTATCAGTTCTGCGAATAGGCAATTCAGACACCACAAAATCATCCTTAGTAACCTCTACCGTAACTAACATCGCATCTTTTACAAATTCTTGATGGTTTACAAAGAAATCGGAATTGAAGATAAAGTTGCCTTGACCATAGATAATAGAGCTACCATTATAGTTTTCTCGAGAACCAATACAGTGACTATGTTGACAAACAACAAGATTTGCACCTTTATCGACAAACTTACGACAATAACGTTGTAACATTGGGGATGGATAGCGATAGAATTCCTTGCCGCCGTGATATAGAACGATGACGTAGTCGCATTGTGCCTTTAAAGCTTCCACTTCGTCAAAGCTTTCTAACACATCAAAAGGATTGGCCCCCATTGTGTGACAAGTAGCCATGGTAAACTCATTCTCAGTGCACATATAGAAGCCTATACGTACGCCATCTTTTTCAAAGATAAATGGCTTCTTTGCTTCCTTCAAATTAGCACCGGCCCCAGCATGAGCAATATCATGTTGTTTCAACAAGTTTAATGTTGTTGTTAAGCCTTCCACACCTTGATCTAAGGAGTGATTATTAGCTAATGTTAAGAAAATAGGTTCTAAAGCTTTATAGCCATAAACGGTCTTAGACGGAGCAATCAAATTATTACCAAATTTTACAATTGGTGTTTTTGCATCAGTAAGAGGCACTTCTAAATTAAAAACATTAAAGTCAGATTGCTTAAGAATCTCATACAGCTCTTTACCTACTAATGCTTCCCCTTTACCCTCTTTAAATAAACTTTTATTGATATCCGTAGGAACAAAATCAGCTCCGATGTACAGTTTCAAGATGTAACCACTCCCCTAATTCATAATCTTTTGACATAGGACGAAACTTTTCTAATCCAGCACCAGGGAAAAATGTTAACTCTCCAATAAATAGGCGCCCTTTTATTTCATAAAAATCAACACGTAAAAACGGACAATCCTTACTTAGCTCAGCGGTGAGACGTTTCATCTCCTCATAAGTAGCTGGCTTCGGAAACTCCAAAGGTAATGGAGGATAATGACCAAAATGAATCCCCATAGGCTCCCAATTAATATCATAGAAGTTCATACGCGTTTCTGTCTTTGAAAAGCGATCTGAACATACCACGGTTAGCTTTGGTTCTCCATGGAAGGAATACATCTTATAGTCCAATAAATCATCATTGCCCAATTCTGAAATATATTCTTCCGCTATAATGCGACGCAGCACATTTTGATAAGGCCATTCTCTGGCAATTTTAGAGTAATCACGTTTTAGAGATGCGCTTAGCTTCGCTTTAGCCGCTTCGAAGTCGAAAGATGATTTGTCTTTACAAATTACGATACCTCCACTATCATGAGTTGACTTCAACACAAATTGATTTGGCAATGCATCAATATCGATATCCTCTACCGAATCCCATACAGCAAGTGTAGGAATAATATATTGATTTCCCACACGTTCCGCAATAAAGTGTTTTGCTTCATGCTTATCAACCATGACAGTTTGAATAGGATTCCGGTAATTGACTTTAAGCCATTGTAACTTTTCACTAAAAGTTTTAGGATTCTCTAAATCTAGAGGATACCCCATATATTTAGGGAATACCTTCTTTAAAAAGTCTTCATCAGCCAAAGAGTCATAATAACCTGATTTAATTAACACTCTTGTACGATAGTAGGGTTTTGTTAAAAAGGACATACCAACTTTACACAATTTGCTGAGCTTCATTTTTACGTCCTTTCCGAAGAATTTGCACCTCTAAATAAAACAACATCATATAAAAATAAGTACTCTTACTTTCATAAGAAACCATACCCATATCCATAACAATTTGTGAAAGGAATAAAATGAGTACCATTATATATTCATTACTATGTATATCGCGATAGCGAATTAAATTATAGGCTACATATAGATACATTGAATAATATGCTATTAAACCAATAACACCCGTGCCAGCTAATAACTCAATATAATTGTTATGCAAGTAGTAATTATCTTTACCATACACGAAAAAAGTATATACAGATGGATTATTGATACCTACACCAGTTATGGGAGATTGATAAAATAAGTCCCATCCAATATCTACCAAAGCTAAACGAATAATAGTAGATGAGTCACCACCCGTACCTGTAAAGGCTTCCATCATGTTAGACATACGATCTAATACTTCAGCAAACATCGGCAATTGCAATACAGCAACACCTACGATAGTAACCCCTAACAGAGAACCAATAATTTTAGCAATTGAATTGATTACATTAGCACTGCGTAAGCTTTTAAAAATAAAAAGTAATACTGTACCTGCTGCAACGAATACAAGAGCCTTACGACTGCCTGTAGCAGCAAGAATACCAAGTGTTGGTAATGCAATAACATGCCACCATCGAGGGCGATCATATAACATGTAATACAAGGTCATTACAATAGCATTAGCCCCCAAAAGACCTACTGTATTCGCATTTAATGCATCATTGGCAATACGCGCTGAAGATGACAAAACAGTAATGAAATAATCTAAACCGTAGAAAAAAACGGTATAAAAACAAACTATATAGCCTGTCCACATGCCAAGCTTCAGTAATGTATCTACCGATTTTTTATCTTGATAGCACATGTATAAAATGATGAGCATAAAGAATATCTTGACCATATCAAAACTTCGACTCATAGCTACAGATGTATCTGTAGCATTAATTGCGCTCAAATAACAGACTCCAATAAAGAGCAGCATGTAACCATGCATCCAATTAAACCGTAGCTTAATAACGCCTTGTTCTCTTATGATATAAAAAATAATGAGCCCAAATAAACATACAAATAATACATACGCACCATAGTTCGCATCGCCAAGGGCAAAGGAAATGGTCAACGACAACACTAAAAAGATTAGAGTTATGAACCATATCATGCGGTCAGCAAGAGCCGTAATATTTAACTTCAATGGTTCCCCTCCTTACAACTCATAAAACTTCTAACCAACGTTTAGCGATTTTCCATAGTGGAAATTCATCGCGTACTTTGATGGCTTCCTGTGAGAGCTTATCTGCTAGTGCAGGATCTTTTAATATACTGCGCATAGCTTCATACATAGCCTGCGTATCACCTACAGGCACTAGGATACCATTCTCTCCACTTTTAATTACCATGCGAGCACCGCCTACAGGACAGTCTGTAACTACTGCCGGCAGCCCCATGCCCAATGCTTCCAACATAGAATTTGAAATGCCTTCAAAATCAGAAGATGATACAAACATGGAACAAGGAGCTACCTTTTCTAAAATATTGCTAGCAAAGCCAGGCAATAAAACGCGATCTTCTAAATTAAGAGATTTAATTTGAGCTCGTAGTTCATCCTCTAATACACCTTGACCATAAATAACGAGTTTATATTCTGGAAACTCATCTGCCAACATACTAAAGGCATTGATCATCATAGGCAAATTCTTTTGTGGATGCAAACGACAAGCTGTAACGATTGTCTTCTCTCGTTCCCCTTCTATGGGTGGTGGCAATTTACCATTAATAGGATTTGGTATGATAACACCACGATTTTGCACAGATTTTGGAAAATAAGAACGAGCATCTTCCGTCTGAAATACTAGTGCATCTGCAAATCTAAAGGCAAAGTTGCGCAATGCTTGTTGATGCCAACCAATGGGAACTTTACGTGGATTATTGCGCTCAGAAAACACAATGCGATTTTTTATAAACCAAGAGCTAATCGCTAAGATAAAACTAGATGCAGACAAGAAAGATAAGCATGTCGCATTTGGTCTAGTCTTTAATATTTTGATTAGTTCTTTTATTTCTTGCATAAAACGAATGACTTTATTAGAGCTTGTAGTATGGATTTCAATTTGTTCAATACTTTCCTCTAACACATATTCATTACCATATCGATTAGGGCTTGTTTGGATAACCGTAATATGATGACCATCATGTACCCACTGACGAGCCAACTCTGTTAATATTCGTTCAGCCCCATCATTACCAAGGGAGATGGTGACAATTATTATTTCCTTTTTCATAAGCCTTCCTCTTGGATATATTCAGCTAGTCTTATATAAGCTTGTGCCATTGATACCTTAGGTTGCCAACCGAGGGATTTTAACTTCTTAGAACTTAAAAACATATGCACTGTCGGCGCATAGCCAAGCCCTTGCACATCGTTTGGAATATCAAAGATAACTTCACTCTTATCATTGCTAACATGAGTTGCGACTAAATGAGCAATGCTTGCAATAGAACGCGTCTCCTCATCATGACAAACATTATATGCTTCACCAGGTACCCCTGATTTTAAAAGAGTTAAAAGCCCAGTTAAGGCATCAGTAATATAGCAATAATTCGACATAGAATCGCCCTTTGTATGAAGTATAATGGCTTCTCTTTTAATAGCACTCTTAGTGAACTGCATAAAAACGCGATTATCAGCTACTGGAACACCTGGCCCAAAAGTTTGAGCTAGTCTAGCTATTACAACAGGAACGCCATACTCCACAGTATAGGACTTGCAATAACATTCACAAAGTCTTTTGCTTTCGGAGTAGGAGCTACGAACGTTTAGATGATCCAAATAGCCTATTCTTTCCTCTGTCATAACTTGGCCAGACTCATAGGGTACCCCATATTGCTCCATACTGGATAAGTAAACTAGTTTCTTTACCTTTTGACGGCGACCTAACTCAAGCATGGCCTCCGTACCATAAATAGAGGTACGGATAGTTTCTACAGGATGTTCTACAAAAAACTTGGACTGTGTTGGTGCAGCTCCATGCAAAATATAATCACATGGCACATCAATAGATTCTAATGAACCATCCACTAGAGCTAACGATTTATTATCTAAATACTCACCAAAAATGTTTTTTGCCTTTTCATGGCTTCGCACATGACCAATCACGCTTAAATCCAGGTCATGAGTCTCATTAGCAAGTATAAGTAATTTTATAAACATCGATCCAATAAGCCCCGTTGCACCTGTTATAAGAATGCGTTGATGACGGAGGAAATGAAAGTATTTTTTTTCATGTACTAAAGCCGTTAACTCACGTTGAATAACGGAATTACTCATCTTCTAATCCTCCTAGTTCACGGTTTTTAATAATACCCGTAAACATATAATAATCAGACGGTGTTGTAATTTTTATATTTTCAGGTTCCCCTAACACAGGATATAAAGTATAACCATAGTGCATCATCATCGATGCGGAATCAATAAAGTCATGAATACCCTCATCTTTTGCACGATTATGAACTGATATAATATCATCTAATCTAAAGCTCTGTGGAGCTTTAGCCATAAGACATTCATTGCGATTTAAAATGTGCTTAATAGAACCATTTTGGGTAACCATAACCGTTTCGATAGCTGGAGTAACAGTAATGGCAGACCCCTTTGATTCTACAGATTCAATGTTTCTCTCTATAGTAGAATTATCTACAAGTGGACGAACCCCATCATGAATCAATACAGTCACCGCGTCATCAGGAAATAAACGCTTAGTCTCTACTAGCCCATTATATTGGGATTCCAAAGCACTTTCACCACCAGGCACAATGGATAATACCTTTTGTAGCCCCGCCTTTTCTATGAGTTGCTTTGTATGATCAATCCATTCTGCTTTACAGGCAAGAACAATCCCATCAATAGTCTCCGTTTGTTCAAATACATCTAAGGTTTGAATCAAAATCGGTCTACCGTTCCATTCTAAAAATTGTTTTGGCGTCTTACTGTTTTTCATACGAGCACCTACGCCACCCGCAAAGATTACTGCTATTCGTTTCATAGGCCCTCCTTATGGTTGAGCTTCTTTCTTAGCATAATGTATGCCTTTATACTCCTTGTAAGGTGTGTGTAAATCAGCAAATACTGCATCATGTTTTGCTACACGTTGCTCTACAGGTGGTAATTGCATATAGTCGCCCCAAATGAGACGCAAATATCTCTCATACCCTTTCATAACAGGTATTTGATGACCTTCAAAGTCTTTATATACAACAGAAGCAAAGTCCTCTCTAGGATGACGTAGCTTCATACCTTTTAAGCTACCGATTAACTCCGTACACTCATCACTCGTATCAAAGTCGTATTGAGTCATTCTCTTTTCTGCAAATCGCCAAATATGATAGCGTATAGACTGACTGGAAAAGATTTTATAAATATAGCCAGCTAAAGCGCGGTATGTAGGTCCTTTGTTATCTGGTAAACGCTGTGCATTAAAAAGTGCAAACGTCATGGCCCACATCAACTGCAATACACGATTAATTTTGCCTGGTGCACAGCCATCGATAGGCATAATTTCAAGTGCCAAACCATGACAAACATCTTCATACATACTATGACAATTGATAAAGGTTGTATGATTATCTCTAATAGATGCTCCTGCATCATGATAGATGTGATTTCGATCGGTACGACAATACGTAAATCGTTTAGTATCAGCATATTTTGGCCATAATTCAGCTAACCTTTCATAATCTGGACGAGGCATGAAAAGATCTAAGTCATCATCCCAAGGGATAAAGCCGTTATGACGTATAGCCCCAATGAGACCACCGCCGCAAAGATAAAAGCGCAAATTATGTTTATCACAGAACTCTTTAAAGTACAGTAACATATTCAGCTCTTTTTCTTGTATTTCCTTTGTCATAGATGTACTCATAGGGACCTCTTTCAACGTAATACAGCTAAAACTGTATCAATCATCGTTTTTATATCTTGTAAAAAGGAAAATTCCTTAATACTCTTTAAATTCCAAGCCATCTTGCTCGGTAAAACCTCATTTATATAGACTTCATCAACATTCTGAGCATTTTGTAAAAGCTGATCTTCATCTTTGTAGGCAATGCTGGCTACACTCGTTACACCAGCTGGTAATAACAACGTAGCTTTCATCTCATCCGTATAGGCTTCTACATATCGTGGTACCTCCGGTCTTGTGCCCACAAAGCTCATATCTCCTAAGAGAATGTTGATGAGCTGAGGCAGTTCATCGAGACGACAGCTGCGAAGCATATTGCCTACCTTCGTAACGCGCATATCATTTTGTGATGTTACTTGAGCACCAAGGGATTCCGCATTTTTTACCATAGTACGGAATTTATAGATGCCAAAGGTACGACCGTACTGTGTCACTCGAATTTGACGAAAAAAAACCTCTCCCTCACTATCTCGTTTAATCATGATGGCTAGTATCAAGAATATAGGGCTTAATGTAATAAGCATTCCCGCTGCCATTACGCGGTCAAAAATGCTTTTACAAAGAAGGCTTGTACGTCTTTGATTTAATATTTCAAAATAGGGACGAACCGCTTCACACTGTAGCTCTTGTGGTAGATCATGAAAGTTTTTTACTAACATTCGGTAATAATCCTTTTAAACTGTTCAATGATATATTGCACCTCATCGTCTGTAAGAAGCGTATGAAGTGGCAATGTAATTTCATTCTTAAACTGGTCATAAGCATTTGGATAGTCATCGATTGTAAAGCCTAAGTTTTTATAAGCAGTATGCATTGGAATTGGCTTATAATGGACATTCGTCGCAATGCCAGCCTCAGCCATAGCTTCAATAACCTTATTGCGGTATTGCGCATCACGGCCATCTAAACGGACTAAATACAAGTGACCACTACTTTCATGCTCAACTGTATAATGGCTCAACAATGTAACAGGTAAATCTTTCAAACCTGTATCGTAAGCTTCAATAATCTCCTTACGACGAGCTAAAAGTTTTGGATATCGTTCTAATTGAGCCAAACCGATAGCCGCCATAATATCCGTCATATTACATTTGTAATATGTGCCCTTGATATCATATTCCCATGCACCAGCTTTTGTTTTAGCAAGCGCATCTTTATCCTGACCATGTAAGGATAACAATTGGAATTGCTTGTAGATAGCTTCATCGTCATAACCATCTATGTGGCGCCATGAAGCACAACCCCCTTCAGCAGTAGTAAAGTTTTTTACTGCATGAAAGGAAAAGCTGCTAAAATCGGCTACATTACCTGTTGGCACCCCTTTATAAGAAGCACCAAAAGAATGCGCACAGTCCGCTACGATAGGAATATGACCTAATGCTGATTGAATATCATTAGATGGTGTAAAGAGAGATTTCTTTTCCTCCACAATAGATCGCAAACGTTCATAATTACAAGGCACACCCGCAATATCTACAGGGATGATAGCCTTTGTTTTTGGTGTGATAGCTCGGGCAACTGCATCGTAATCCATTTCATAGGAGTCTTTTTGTGTATCAACAAGCACTAAAGTAGCACCTACATGAACTACAGGACTCGCACTAGCTGTATAGGAATAAGCACTAGTTATTACTTCGTCTCCAGGTCCAATTCCCAATACGCGAAGGGACATTTCAAGCGCTGCAGTAGCAGAATTTAAGCAAACAGATTTAGGTGTGCCCAACTGTTCAGCAATCTTTTTCTCTAGCTCTTTAGTACGAGGACCTGTCGTAATCCACCCACTTTTTAAGGCTTCAACGACTTCATTGATTTCTAACTCTGTAATATCTGGAGGAGAAAAATTAATTCTCATATAAATCACCTCAATACTTTCTGTACCATATTGATACGCTTGATTTATCACATAGAATGTTAATCAAAACAGTTATATTACGCGTCAATCGCGATAGACCCTAAAAGAGGAATGCCTACTTGTGAAAGGCGTTTCTTAGCTTCAATCAAATCTTTTGGACTAGCTACTTCATTTTTAACAACTAGTATTACACCATCTGATTTTTCGGCCAATACAACGGCATCTGTAACAGACAATACGGGTGGTGTATCGATGATAACCACATCATATTCATCACGTACATACTCAAAAATCGTAGGTAATTTGCTAGAATCTACAATATCAGATGGATATTCAACAACTTCACCAGCCGTAAGCACATCCAAATGAGGCACTACATTACGATGAATCGTCAAATCTTCATCCATCATCACCGCATTGGTAAGACCTTTATTTTGTAGATTAAAGGCTATATGTTGTACTGGATTGCGTAGATTACCATCTAACAGAAGAATTTTATTATTATTTTTAGATAAAGCTAATGCTGTATTAGCTGCCACTTCAGAAGTTCCTTCACCACTAGTAGCTGCAGTAATGCAAATAAGTTTACATTTATGTTGGTTACATACATATTGAAGATTGCTACGCAATGTACGATATGCTTCCACAAGTGGTGTATCACCACGTTCATTAGAAATTAGTCTAATCATATTAACCTCTCACTTTGCGCAACAATGCTACGATACGACTACTAGGCTCTTCATATTCTTTTTCTTTATGATTTGGAATCACGCCCAAATTTTGAATGCCAAGAATATCATTAATCTCTTGTACAGATTGAACTTTGCGATTACCAAAGAATTGGCCCAATGTATAGAGGCAACCAAAGATGAGTCCTAAAATGGCAGAGCCTAATAGAATAAGAACCTTACGAGGAGCAATCGCCTTTTCTGGCAATGTAGGAGGATCAACGATTTGAACTTCATTCGGTACCATAACCTCTGCAACCTTCGCTTCTTCTAAGCGAGTGGATAACATTTGATAGATATCTTGTGCCACATCTACATCACGTTTTGCTTGGATATAACCGCGTTCTTTTTCAGGTAACCCCTTCATAGCTTCTTCGTTTACTTTATCTAACTCAGCTAATGTAGATTGTTTACCTTGAGCTACTGCTAGAGCAGCTTCATTTTTAAATTTATCCGCTAACAAGCCTTGTTGTGCAGAATTGCTGGATGGTGCTTGTTGAGATGCAATGGCATTAATTTCAGCATTTAAACCGCTTTTAGCCTCTTCAATTTGTTGGTTAATCTCTTTCATCGCTGGATGTTCATCAGTATATTTACCAACGTAAGAAGCTTTACGAGATTCTAGATCTGCTAACTGCCCTTTATAAGCTTGAACCGTAGCACTATCGGCGATGCTTTTACCAGCAGAACCTAATTGCTCATTGATACTACCAAGTGCAGCTTGTGCCGTTTCTAAATCAAGTTGATTTTGAGCTTTCTCACGATCGATAAGAGTAATCTTATCGGTTAAGCCTTTCATTTGATCTGCTGTGGAGTACACCTTATTATCTATTTGAAATTGTTGTAATTTCTTTTCTGCTTGCTCTAATTCAGTTTTTGCAGTAACAACGCGTTTCTGTAAGAATTCACGAGTAGTTCGTTGTTCAACATGAGAGATTTCAGCAAGGCGTTTCAAAAAAGTATCAATAAGTAATTGATTAGCTTCTTGTGCTTGCTCAGGAGACTTACCTGTTACACTTACTTGCAATAACTCGGTTTCTTTATAAGGTTTAGTTTCAATGCGAGTTTTAACAAAATCTTCATATGTTGGCGCATTACCAGTACCTTCAGGATCTTCTATAGCATTAATTACTGGCTCTACTACATTACGACTTTTTAAAATTTCTGCATCTGTGTTCATCAATTGACGAGACATAGAATCAGAATAGCCATTAGCACTAGATAATACAGAATTGCTCAAACCTTGAGCTTGTTTAATACGCAACATCGATGTAGATTGATATGTAGATGGTGCAAGAAAGGCATACGCACTACCTAAAACCATACATGCTACCGTAATATTAATAATTTTACGGCGCTTTTTAATGAGGACTCTGCCCACCTCTTTTAAATCAATAATTTGTTCCACCCATATACCCCTTTCTGTAAAAGTATACAAACAACAGGGTCTCTCCCACTCAGAATATTAACTGTACCTAACCCTCTCGATAAAGGCACAATGTATCAAAATTAAAATGGTCTTATACATATATCGGGTAATAAATGTATCGTCCACGACTTATACATTATGATTTGGGTCGTATGTAGGAATGATATCCTGCAACACATTAATTACATCTATATCAGCTTTACATGTATCAAAACGCTCTATTTCACGACTTAGCCATTCTTGATTAACATCTTCTAGAGCTGCTTCAAAAATTTTCTTATGCGTAGTAGTATTCGTACCTTCTTCGGCAGTCAATAATTCTTCGTATAACTTTTCACCTGGACGTAATCCAGTAAATTCAATACGAATATCCTTATTAGGCTCAAAGCCAGAAAGGCGAATCATATTCTTAGCCAAATCGACAATTTTAACCGGTTCACCCATGTCTAAAAGAAACACTTCGCCTCCATTCCCCATGGCACCAGCTTGAAGTACTAATTGACTGGCTTCAGGAATAGTCATGAAATAACGTGTCATTTCTGGATCTGTAACGGTTACAGGGCCACCTGCTTCAATTTGTTTACGAAATAAAGGAATAACCGAACCACGGCTACCAAGTACATTACCAAAACGAACTGTTATAAACTTAGTATCATATGTGTGATTCATACCAAGCACAACTTTTTCAGCAACCCGTTTTGTAGCGCCCATAACGCTGGTTGGATTCACCGCTTTATCCGTGGAAATCATAACAAATCGATCTACTCCATGAGCTCCAGCTACATCCGCAACATTACGAGTACCATAAATATTATTTAATACCGCAGCAATTGGCTGGATTTCCATAAGCGGCACATGTTTATGAGCTGCCGCATGAAATACTACATCAGGATTATAGTTTTTAAAAATTTGCTCTAGTTGATTCTTATCACGAATATCTGCAATGATTGGAACCAAGGTACCTTCAGGCGCAATACTACGTAATTCTTGATGAATAAGATAAATACTATTTTCACCATGACCAAGGAGCAATAGCTTCTTAGGTTTTACACGTAAAACTTGACGACAAATTTCAGAACCAATAGAGCCCCCCGCACCAGTAACTAAAACCACTTTATCCTTAAGATATGTTTCAACCTTGGACGTATCGAGCTGAATCTCATCGCGCTCCAATAAGTCTTCGATTGAAACAGGATGTAAATGAGATACAAGAACTTCATCATCAAGTAATTGGTACATCCCCGGTAAAATATTGATTTTACACTTTAAAGGAGCACAAATTTTCATGATTTCCTGAATAATATCTCGCTTCACGGAAGGCATAGCAATAATGATTTCTTCTACCTTATACTTAGCAACTAATGCAGGAATATCTTCACGGCTCCCAAGAATTCTAAAACCATTCATAAGACGATTATGTTTAAACATATCATCATCAACAAAACCAATCACTCGACGAGAACGCTTATGATATCGTTCAATTTCACGAGCTATAGTTGCACCTGCATCACCGGCTCCTATGATCAATGTATTTACTTGTCCACTTTCACCATCGTCCCCACGGCTATAGTGAAGTGCCACATAATGAAGCAACATTCGTCCCATACCAACAATACCTGTAATGAGGAACCATGTAATAAAATAGATGGAGCGTGGTAATGACTTACCAAATACAAACATAGAGGAATAGAATAAAGCCGTACCAATTGTAGTAGCTACAAATACTGCTAATACCTCTCGCATCCCTGCATAACGCCAAATACGTGTATATAAATGCATTATCAAGAACATCAACATATACGAAATAAGTAATAACGGAAGTGCATCCACCATTTGACTAATATATTGAGGTTCTATATGTCCATCAAATCGAATAAAAAGACTGATAAAAGCAACGATTACAATCGTCACAATATCTGTAATAAACAATATGGATGGTAATAAATATGAACGCAAAAAAACGCCCCCTTATATGATAGATATCGCCTTATCTTTAATCCTTACCTATTCGTGATACCATGTAAGCCCCTGTTAAGATTGGAGCAATATCACGAGCAAAGTTGATACGACTATTCTTAGTTAAGTAAAGAATATCACCTTCACGCATGATGTAGTTTTCAGACATATCTCCAGTTTGTAAAATACGATTCAAATTGATAGGAATCGGTTTCTCTGGATTGTCTTGATGCATCAAGTAAATTTTCTTCTTTGCTGTATCCCAGTTAAAACTACCTGCAGCCCCAATAGCATCAATAACTGTACTAGATTTAGTCAATGTATAGGCGCCAGGCTTATTGATTTCACCAAATACATATACGCGAACGCCGCCCAATTTCGATACATTTACTGTGATATCAGGATTAATGATATAACGAGACAAACCTTGCTGTAACTCAGCTGTAAATTCATCTATAGTTAAGCCATCTGCTTTTACGGCACCAACCATAGGGAACGATACATATCCATCTGGTCTGACGGTATACACAATGTCGTTACCATTACGCGTACCAAGCTCTGCCTGCTGAACCACTTGAATATTTAGTTCATCTCCTTGGCGCAGACGATATTCTTTATCAGAGCTAATTACAGATGCGCTAGTTTCCAATGGTGCATGACCGTCCATTTGTACATTCTTAGCATTATAAGGCTGATTAGTATTAATACTAACTGGTGCAGCCATAGCCATTGTTGTAGTACATAAGAATGCAGCCATCATCATATACTGTTTCTTCTTCATACTTACCTCTTTTTTATTCAACTTATTTAATTCATCACTTAATTATTGATGTATCTTATATCTAAAAAATCAGTCATGCTATTTTATCATTTTTTTAAATATTCTTCTACAAATCTATTATGTTCCAAGCGAACTTCATAAAACCTTCAACAATATCCCCTTAAAAATACAGTATTTTCAATATATGCTCATTAATTATTATTTGCTTTTTTCATTCCTAATTCACTAGTTTTATCATTGAACTTCTTAAAAATAATAAAAAATATATAAACTCACTTCATTATTAGCTCACATAGTTTTTCTATTTATATCAGAATTAGTGATAAAAAAATAAGGTGTATATACTAGAAATCTAGTATATACACCTTATTCAAAGTTTTTGACACTAATGATCGCTCTATATAATTAATTATTCAACACGACCGCCTAAATAAGCTTCCATAACGCGAGGATTATGGCGAACTTCATCAGCAGAGCCAGATAATACCATTTTACCAGTCTCCAAAACATACGCATAATCAGCAATCTTCAATGCTTGACGTACATTTTGTTCTACTAAAAGAACGGTTGTTCCATCGGCGCTGATTTCCTTAATGGTTTCAAAGATCTCATTTACTACTAAAGGTGCAAGGCCCATAGATGGTTCGTCTAGTAATAACAACTTTGGACGAGCCATAAGTGCACGACCAATAGCTAGCATTTGCTGTTGACCACCTGATAAAGTACCTCCTAATTGATAGCTTCGTTCATCAAGAATAGGGAATCGTTTAAATACCTTTTTGATATCTGCTTCGATTTCTTTATCTTTACGTGTATAAGCACCCATTTCAAGGTTCTCATAAACACTCATATCTTGTAGAATTTGACGTCCTTCAGGAACTAAGGAGATACCACTTTGTACAACTTGATGGGTTTGGCGACCTGTAATATCTTGACCTTCAAAAATCACTCGACCAGATGTGGGTTTTACAAGTCCCATAATAGTCTTCATCGTCGTAGTCTTACCAGCACCATTAGCACCAATAAGAGATACAATCGAACCTTGTGGAACTTCTAAACTTATATCTTTTAAGGCTGTAATATGTCCATAACCAGCCACAATATTTTCTAGTTTTAACATATTACACCTCCTCTTTACCTAAGTATGCTTCAATTACAGCTTCATTATTTTGAATTTCTTGAGGTGTACCTTCAGCAATTTTCTTGCCAAAGTTAAGTACTACCAAACGATCACAGATATTCATCATCAATTCCATGGCATGTTCGATAACCACAACGGTAATACCTAGGTCACGAATCTTGCCAATCAATTGACGCAGAACTTCAGTTTCACTATCATTCATACCTGCTGCCGGTTCATCAAGCAAGATTAACTGAGGGTGTGTCGCTAAGGCACGAGCGATTTCAAGACGACGTTGCTTACCATACGGTAATGATGTTGCAACCTCTTCTGCATCTGCTTCAAGACCTACAAGCTTTAAGAACTCATAAGCAATACCACGACAACGCTCTTCTTCAATGCGTTGACGTTTTGTTTTCAAAAAACTAGATAAGAAGCCAGAGCCAGTACGACAATGCATACCGGTTAAAACAGTTTCAAGAGCTGTCATATTGCCAAAGAGACGAATATTTTGGAATGTACGAGCAATCCCCATTTCAACAGTTCTATGAGGCTTAATGCCTACAACAGACATACCATCAAATACAATTTCACCAGAACTTGCAGGGAATACACCAGTAATCAAGTTGAAAAGTGTGGTCTTACCAGCACCATTTGGACCGATAACACCAAATACTTCACCTTGTTTAACACCAAAGGATACACCTGTGAGAGCTGCAACGCCACCAAAGCTTTTACTTACTTCATTTAATTCTAATAGCATTCAGTTCCCTCCTATCCTTGTTTTTCTTGTTGTTTACGCTTATATGCTTCAAAGCGTTCTGTTAATACTTGTGATTCTGGAATATATGGAGCTTTCTTAAAGCCTAATTTACGGCTAATTTTATCCACCATGGATTCTGTTAAAATACCATCTGGACGAACGGCCATTAAAATGACTAGTAATGCACCATAGATGATGTCCCGATAGTCGGATAAGAAACGCAATACTTCTGGTAATAATGTAAGAATAAAGGAACCTAATACGGAGCCCCATACTACATTGGAACCACCAAATACAGGGAATAACAAAATTTGTACTACTTTATGGTAGCTGAAATCTGTAGGATTAATAAAGTTTGTAATATGCGCATACAAACCACCGCCAATACCAGCGATGAAAGCACCAATGATAAAGGCCATCATCTTGTAGTATACAACGTTAATACCCATCAATTCTGCTGCATGATCATCAGCCTTAATCGCTGCAAAGGCACGACCCACACGGCTATTATTAATCCGTACACAAAAGGCGATAATCAATACTAAAATAGCTAACAAAATAATGATAGCCATTAGATTGCCCCATGCAACAGCATCAATGCCCATTAAACCATCGAGATCAAATTCATAGGCATAATTTGTCAATTCTTGAGGAATGGATGGAATACCAGAAAGGCCTAATGCACCATTTGTAATATCCAAATTCAAGAAAATAACACGCACAACTTCGCCAAATCCAAGTGTAGCAATGGCAAGATACAAACCTTTAAGACGTGTTGTTGGCAAACCGATAATAACAGCCACAAGACTAGCAACTAAGCCACCAATAATAATGCCTACAACGATAGGCAAATCAGCTTTCAAAGAAAGAATAGCGCCTACGTATGCACCAACACTCATAAAGCCAGCAGCCCCTAAAGAAAGCTGTCCACTTGCCAGTGTGAAATAAATTGAAATACCCATGATGGCATTAATGATGAAAAACATCACGATCTGTAGATAATACGGGTTTAATAATTCCATTACGGTCTACCCCCTTTATCTTTAGATCCAAACAAGCCTTGTGGGCGCCAGAATAATAATAGGATGATGAGACCAAAGGCCACAGCATCACGGAATGTAGATGCACCATAAGCAACAGAGAAGATTTCTGCTACACCTAAAATAAAGCCGCCAACCATGGCGCCTGTAATATTACCAAGACCACCTAAGATAAGTACTGCCAGACCTTTAAAGCCTATAATAACACCCATAGTAGGCTCAATAGCATTAAAGGACAACCCTACCAATACACCTGCCGCTGCACCTAAAGCAGATGCAATCATAACAGTAATAGATATAATCATTGTTGGATTGATACCTAAGAGAGCTGCTGTTTCCGTACTCATGGATACAGCGCGAATAGCCTTACCAATCTTAGTTTTCTTAATAACTATATTTAAAATCAGCATTAGCACAACAGAAACGCCTAAACCAATAATTTGTACCATAGAAATTTTGAAAGCTCCAAAGTCGATTAGGCCACCAATATAGTCTGGTGGGAATGATCTAGTTTGAGGGCCCCAAAGCAATAATGCCAAACTTTCAAGGAAAATAGAAACACCAATGGTACTAATAAGTGGTGCCAAGTGAGACACCTTTTTCTTGCGTAGTGGACGAAGCGCCACAAATTCTAAAAGATAACCGAGGATAGCACCTACAGCCATAGCTACGATAAGGGCTACAAAAATGTTAACGTTAAAAATTGTTACCATAAAAAGACCAACGAAGGCACCTATCATAAAGATGCCTCCGTGAGCCATGTTGATAATATTCAAAACACCGAACACAAGTGTTAAGCCAATAGCGAGTACAGCATATAAGCTACCGAGGGTTAGCCCGTTAACTAATTGTTGTAAAAACACTATACTACCTCAACTTATTTTGTTAATGCGTCAAATTGACCGTTTTTAATTTGTAATACTTGAACTTCCATGGAAGGATCGCGTTTTTCGTTGAACTTGAATTGACCAGTTACACCGACGAAGTCAGCAATGTTTTTCAATGCTTCCCGGAATTTTTCGCGATCAGTTGTAGAACCTGCTTTTTTCAAAGCTGCTTCATAAAGATATACTGCATCGTATGCTTGTGCTGCGAATTGGTCAGGTTCTTTACCATATTTAGCTACATAAGCTTTACGGAAGTCTTTAACCTTTTGGTCTTCTTTATTAGGGAACCAAGGTGTACCAACGATAACACCGTTAGCCGCATCACCAGCAATTTTAATGAATTGTGGACTGTTGAAGCCGTTCGATCCAACTACAGGTTGATTCATACCCATTTCACGCATTTTTTTCATGATAAGGGCACCTTCTTGGTAAAGGGATGCAACGATAATTACATCTGGTTTAGCTTGTTGAATCTTAGTCAATTGTGCAGAGAAGTCAGTATCTTTATCTGCAAATGTTTCAGTATCAACAATTTGTACACCTACAGATTCCAATGCTTTACGAGCTGTATTGTTTACAGATACCATTTGGTCATTGTTGTTAGAATACATAATAGCTGCTGTTTTAAAGCCCAAAATTTTATGTGCTTCTTTAATAGCTGTATCGACTGCCAAGGATTCAGGTACTGCGTTACGGAAGATGTAATCCCCAATATCTGTAATCCCTTCAGCAGTTGTAGATGTACCAAGAGCAACTACTTTGCTTTTGTTTGCTACAGGACCAGCTGCCATCATTTCACCAGATAACATAGGACCGATTACTGCTACAACTTTATCTTTTGCAATTACTTTGTTCATCGCATTGATAGCTTCGTTTTTATCACCTTTAGTATCTTCTACTAACAAGTTAATTTTTACAGAGTTTGCATCAGCATTAATTTCGCTTACAGCCAATTCTGCACCAGCTTTAATAGATTCACCATATGCTGCTGCCCCACCAGTTGTTGTTGTTAACAATGCAATTTTAGCTTCATTACTATTCGCACTACCTGCATCTTTATTTCCACCACAGCCAGCAGCAACTGCCATTACACCGGCAAGGCCAAAAATGGCTGCTTTTTTTAACATGGATTTATTCATATTACACCCTTCCTTTAAAACATAAAACTTTGATTCTATACCTATATTATGAGAAATTTCAATCTTTTGTCAATTAAAAGAAAATGATTTTAATTCCTTAATAATATATAAATTAAAAAGCTATTCACATAGCCGTTCCCACTTCTCATACAATAAATTCAACTCAGTTTGAGTCTCTTCAATTTGTGTGGAAATTTTAGACATTTCATCTAAATCTTGCTGAACTACAGGATTCGCTAATTGCACTTCATACATCTTCATCGTCGCCTCAAGGCGAGCAATTTCAGATTCTACCTCAGCCAATTGTTTTTCAACCATATAAGCATTCGGCTTCTTCTGATTTTCCTCCGTAGATTCTGATGCTGAAAGCAGTAGCTCATTAGTGGAAACAGCTTTGCTATCAACTTTACCGCTCTCAGAGTTTTGCTCATTAGCTAATGCTAATAAAGCTTCTTGCTCTTTCAACTTTTCCTTGTAGTATGAGTAATTACCGAGATACTCCGTAATTTTACCTTCATCAAGAACTACTGTTTTCGTAGAAACTTGATCCAAGAAATATCTATCATGAGAAATAATAAAGCAAGTCCCTTCAAATTGTTGTAATGCTTCCTCTACAATTTCTCGCGTAGGAATATCTAAATGGTTTGTCGGTTCGTCTAAAATTAGGAAATTATCTCCTTGAAGAAATAATTTAAGCAAAGCTAAACGAGCGCGCTCACCACCAGATAATTCACCTACTAGCTTAAATACATTGTCCCCTTTAAACAGGAAAGCCCCAAGCACATTACGAGCCTTATCCTCGCTGTAATTAAAGTGATTAATGATCTCTTCCACTACCTGCCAAGAATCATGCAGTTCTTCGTGCTCTTGTGAGAAGTAACCCACTTGTACGCGATTGCCAATATCCACATGACCAACTTCAGGGAATAGTTCTCCTACGATGGTTTTCACCAGTGTAGACTTACCCGCACCATTAGGTCCAATAAGTGCTACTGATTCACCTCGTCGAACAACGAGAGAGATATCATCAATAATGCGACTTTCACCATATCCGGCAGATAAGTGATCTAAGACTAAAACTTTATCAGCACTCATCGCAGCAGGAGGAAAAGAAAATTGTAAATGATGTGAAGTAACAGGTGCCTCTAGCCGCTCTAATCGATTTAGTTGAGACTGACGACCACGAGCCATTTTAGACTTGATACCAGCACGGTATTTATCTATATAAGCCTCTGTTTTCTTAATATACTCCTGCTGCTTTTCATAGGCCACCATATCAGCCTTTAAACGTTCATCACGTTGTTGAATATAACGACTATAGTTACCACGATAGGTTGTAGCCTTGTGATTATCTAACTCCACAACACCTGTGACGATACGATCTAGAAAATATCTATCATGGCTGACAATGAGAATACCACCTTGATAGGCAGATAAGTACCCCTCTAACCACTCCAGCATATCCATATCTAAATGGTTAGTCGGTTCGTCTAAGAATAAAAAATCAGGACTACGTACTAACGCTTTAGCTAAATTGATACGCGTTTTTTGACCACCTGAAAAAGCATTAGCCGGCTTATCTAAGTCATCATCAGTAAAACCAAGACCATAGACTATGCGCTTTGTCTTTTGCTCGTAGTCATAACCACCTAGCCATTCTAGACGATTCTGTAAATAATCTAAGCGTTGTAAATCCGATTCGCTAGCCTCTTCAGTTTCCAAGCGACTAGTGAGCTCTTTTAATTGTTTCTCCAATGTATGAACATCAGCCCAAGCCTTTTCTATTTCCGTAGCAAGGCTATCATCTCCAAGATTTACATCTTGTTGTAAATAGCCAATACTAGCAACAGGCGACTTAACTACATTGCCTTCATCGAGTTCTTCATACCCTAATATGCACTTTAACAAGGTAGATTTCCCAGCCCCATTGGGACCTACCAAGGCGAGTCGATCCCCTTCTTTTATCTCAAAAGACACATTGGAAAATACTTGGCGCACTCCAAACGATTTTCCAAGGCCTATCATTCGAATGCGTTCCATTCACAACCTCCTAATCATTTACTCTTCATTATACCACAGTTGCCCTCACTAACATTAGCATTTCTATAGAATCTTTTGTTTTTCGACTATGACGGAATAATTTTCCTAACAAAGGGATATCTCCCAAAATAGGTATTTTTTGTATTTGATGTTGATCTCGATTGTCCATGAGTCCACCAATAACAAGCACTTCTCCTGGTTGTAATCGTACTCTTGTATGTGCTTGACGTGTGCTTATTTTGTAGGCTTTCATTTCAGATACCATAATAGGTGTACTCACTTCTGCATATATTTTTGCATCTACACCACCATCAGCGGTAATGATAGGAGTGTAGTTCAACTTAATACCCACCTCTTCATAACGAGTAGAACGTTTTCGTTCTCCATTCACTTCCGATTCTTCTATAACTGGTATTCTTTCACCTATCAAGATATGTGCAGTCTCTCCATTAAGAGCCATAATAGATGGCTTTGCAATTAGAACGGCTTTACCTGAGCTTTCCATAAGACTTAGCTCTGGTTTTACAAAAAACTTATAGGCCTCTCCAGTCGATGTTTTGCCAAAGGTAACGGCACCATAGGAATGTGTTTTATCTTCTCCATGACCGGTCAAGCTAAGCCAAGACCATCTAAAACCTTGTTCCTTAGCATAAGATTGTTCCATAGCAATGATGGTAGCTTCCAATTGCACTTGTTTTGGTTCCTTGTCGATAGCACGTACTAAGGTTTCTACACGTCGCTTTTCTCCGCTCGTCAAATGCATAATTACTTCATTTTGTTCTGAAAGCACTGCCATTTTATCGTTTTTTACCACTGTGCCTACCACATTTTTCAAAGACTCAGCCGGTAAATGTTCAGATGATATAACATATAGTTCTCTTTTTTCAAGTGTTTCATCATCAGAATCAATAAGAAGTGTGTTATGCTCCTTCAATACGGAGAAATGATATAACTTACCTAGTTCATTAATAATCGCTTCTGGGGATTCTCCCGTTACAGTGGCCGTAACAGTCCCTTTTAACGATTCTACACCAATTACGGATATACCGTAACTACGACAAATTCCTAAAACGGTTTCCTTTAAGGATGCATTGCGTACAGAAATCGTTATGAGTTTGTTCTCAATATTTTTTTCATTTTTAGCTACTTCACCACTATTTACGATATTTTCAGAACTACTAGTAGTTATCCTATCAGTACCATTAGCAAATACCATGAAGGGAGTTACAAGCATTATGACCATCCATAAGCCTATTTGCAATATAACTGTCACTATAATCTTATCTATACATTTTAGACCTATAAAGCTTACTCGATTCTTAGCCACCGTGATGAACCTCCTTCAATAATTTCTACACCACTTGCAGTTATCTTAGATACTGATATTTCTTTCCACACACTTCCTATACTAACCATTTGTTCCTCTGTACCTTTTCGTAAAATAGCAATATTCTGCTGTCCCTCAATAATACCTATAAGCTCTATGGGATGTTGTTTGGTAGAATTACTTATAGAAGGTTGTATACTGGATTCAACTCGTCTAGCACTAATATCTTTATCTTTTAATTCAATATAATTACCACTATGCTTTTTATTATTTCTTATTTGTTGATATTTTTCATTTCTACGACTTTCATCTACCTTTTTCTCAAAAGTGTTCATTGAATCATCTGACTCATGTAAATCATTATTTATATCAACGAAATTGCCATTACTATCTTTAGTTATCTTATTCTGACCAAGTAATTCATCTATAGGAATATCTTTAAAAACCTCTCGCCAAGGATTTGCTCGCTCAACACCGGTAATATCATACAATAATCGTCCATGAACATCGCTTTTTACCTCTCTATCCTTTACATTTTTTATATCACTTTCATCTTTAAAATAGTTCTTTCCTTTCCCATTTCTATTATCATGTGTTGTTTCTTTTGATATTTTTTCTGAGCCTCGTTCAATTTGATTAGCATCTCTACCATTAGATTGATCTAAACTAATATGAACATTTTCCTCCTCATGTGGATAAAAAATACCAATGCCTAAAAGGGCAACCGTAATAATAAAAAAAATACCAAGTGCAAACTTATAGTGGCGCATAATAAAATGCTGCTTATCAATCCACATTTTCATACGTTCTATATAGTCTTGTAAGTTCATAATCCACCTCCTGCTGACATATTCTAGGAGGCTCTTTTAAAATCCTACAAAAAAATGACTCTACCAGTCACCAAGGTGACTAATAGAGTCATTCATTATATTGACAAATCAAAACAATTTGTTCTTTATTTACTATTAAATCCATCTGGATGAGATGTATGCCAATGCCATGCATCTTTGATAACATCAGCAACATTACTAAATTTAGGATCCCAACCAAGTAAATTTTTGATTTTTTCAGAGGAAGCAATTAATGTTCCTGGATCACCAGCACGGCGATCACCATATTGAACAGGAATATCGATACCCGTAACCTCTTTTGCAGTCTCGATGATTTCCTTTACAGAGAATCCATTACCACTACCAAGATTAAATACTTGAGATTCTCCGCCTTTACGCAAGTAGTCCATAGCCAATACGTGAGCAGCTGCTAAATCATTGACATGAATATAGTCGCGTACACATGTGCCATCAGCTGTATCATAATCAGTCCCAAATACAGTTATATGCTCTCTTTTACCGCGAGCCGCATCTAACACAAGTGGAATCAAATGAGTTTCAGGATGATGGTCTTCTCCAATCATACCAGACGGATCCGCACCGGCCGCATTGAAATAACGCAACGCAACATATGTAGAACCATAAATAGAACTATAATCAGATAACATTTTTTCTATCATCAATTTAGTGCGACCATATACATTTGTTGGTTGTAGCTGAGCATCCTCACAAATAGGAACTACCTTAGGCTCACCATACACAGCAGCCGTACTAGAAAATACAAAATGCTTTATACCTGCGGTACGAGCAGACTCAATAAGGTGATAAGAACCAACTACATTATTTTCATAATAAATAGCTGGATTTTGCATGGATTCACCAACTTGTGAGTGAGCAGCAAAATGCATTACACCTAGGATGTTATGTTCTTTCATAATACCTACTAGTTTAGGATCAGCAATATCCATATTGTAGAACTTTACCCCCTCAGGAATGGATTCTACATGCCCACGAGATAAATTATCTACAATAATTGGTGTATATCCTGCTTGTTGTAAAGCACGTACAGTATGACTCCCAATATAACCAGCACCACCTGTTACTAAAATATTCATAGTTCCCCCTCATGAATTATGTACTTCCTTTGCTCGAGCCAATTTGGGCCCGATGAGACGCTTATAAACCTCTACCCCTGGTTGATCAAAAGCATCAACACCCGCAAAAATGGACTCAAAATAAACGGCCCAACAATGCATAAACATAATTTCTCCTAAATGGAATGCGTTTAATGTTGGTACAGTTATAGTCATGTTAAAACGATTGTCACTAGACAAGGCTTCTCTATTAGCATCTAAAGCAATGTTTAAAATATCACAAATGCCTACATCAGATAGAGAGTGTAAACGTTCATATTGACTATAAGAATCTGGAACAATGAGATTATGTTTCCAATCCTTAACCTTAATAAATTGAACTACCTTATTTAGGCGCCCCTCTTGATGCTCTTGAACTTGAGCATGCATATCCATAGTACCTACTGCAGCAACTGGCGTACGGCCATATGGTAGACAAGTATTACTCATTTTTCCAAGAGACTCGGATAAGAGCTGCACATACCAATCAGATAATGAGTGGAGTGCTTCACTATAAGGCATAAACACCTCTATAATACGACCATATCGTTCAGATGCAATATATTTCAATAATGCACTTAAAAGGCCTGGATTTTTAAAAATGTCTTCTTCTTGACATGCTGCATCCATAGATGCAGCACCAGCTAAGAATCCTTCAATATCAAATCCTACAAGAGCGGCTGTTACAAAACCAACTTCTGTAAATACAGAGAAACGACCACCTACACCATAAGGAATGCTATAGGTCTTCCAATTATTTTCTATCGCCATAGATCGTAAAATTGTAGGATGTTCATCATCAGATACATCTGTAACAGCTATCACTTCGTAGTTAATATTACGATCTTGTAAAGCCTTCTCCAAAATCATGAAGTTAGCCATTGGTTCAATGGTAGATCCAGACTTAGAATTAATAACGAGCATCACCTTATAATCAGGACCTTTTTTCTGAGCTTGACACTCTAACGTACGAATTAGCCCTACTAAGTAATCACCATCCACATTAAAGCCTGCAAAGTACATCCTAGGATAGCCGTCGCGTTCCTCTGCACTGTAGTTATTCCAAAATGCTCCACACTGCACATCAAAAATAACTTTGCTCCCCAAATAGGAGCCCCCAATACCTACGGATACAACTGTATCAATATTATGGCGTGCATAGTCACGTAATTCGTAAAGCCGCTCTAACATATCTGGTGTATTGATACCATCTTCTGAAATATATGGAAGTTGATAAAACAACACAGGTTCAGGTAAACCATCTTTAGAAACATGACCTTCTTCGAAGCCTGTAGAACGTAAAATATTTGTATGACGCCATACATTTTGTATAGCCCGTTCAAAATTATTCACATCGCGTTCTTGTATGCAACTTTCATTATATATATTAGCATAATCTAACTCAAAACCTGATTGTAATCGCAACATCAAATATCTCCTTCACTGACATTTTATGTACAATATTCTTTCATTATACCATAAAAGAATGAATAAAATATTAGTTTATACAATCATTTTACCCACAAACCATAACCGAATCCAACTGCATATACAGACCAAAGTAATGCAAAAGGAATGGCTAATTTAAATTTAATTTTTAATGTCTTATGACGCCATAGGACCATGCCTAATAAAGCACCAACACCCCCAAAGGCAAACGCTAAAAATAATAATGTAAACTCTGAAATTCGATCATATCCATTAATGGCACATAATTTATCATATCCATACAGACTAAATACGATAAGATTCCAAATACCTACGGTCACCCAAAATTGCGTATCACTCATATCCCCAAACCTTATTTTTCTTACTTATGATGAGCTTTAAAATATTCCAATGTCTTTTGTAAACCAGCTTCTAATGTTGTAGTGGCAATAAAACCAAAATCACGTTCAGCTTTCACATTACTTAAGCGCGAATGTTTAATATCCCCTATACGCTCATTTTCATAATAAACCATAAAATCTGTCCCACTAATAGCCCGGAATCGCGTAATCAACTCATTCACAGATGTTCCCATATTGGTAGATACATTATAAATACCTGTGCATTGACCATTCTCCATAGCCTTAATATTAGCATCTACCACATCATCTACATAAATGAAATCTCTAGTTTGCTCACCATCACCAAATACAGTTAATGGTTGCCCTTCGACAATCAAGCGGTTAAAAATACTGATAACGCCACCTTCACCGCCATCACCTTGACGTGGTCCATATACATTAGCATATCTAAAGCATACTGTATTTAATCCAAAAGCTTCATGATAAATACGCAAATAGCCTTCTGCAGTAAGCTTTGTCAAGCCGTAAAAAGACGAAGGCATACCACTCAAGTCTTCAGTCAATGGCAATACTGCCAAGTCACCATATACAGCAGCTGATGAAGGCATTAAAAATTGTTCAACTTTCACTTTACAACAAGCATCGAGAACATTAATAAGCCCTATTAGATTTACATCACAGTCATAACTTGGGTTCTCCATGGAGGATTGAACCATTGTTTGCGCCGCTTCATGAAATACGATAGACGGCTTAAACTCTTCAAATACAGATAGTAATTTTGGATCTCGTACATCCATCTCAATAAATCGAGCATCTTCATGTACAAAGGAGCGCATACCTGTAGATAAATTATCTATAACGAGTACATCGTGCCCTAATTCAATTAATCTATCAACTAAATGGGACCCAATAAATCCGGCCCCACCAGTAACACATATATTCATAGCGCCCTCCCTTCTAATATCTTTAAATACCTGCACCTTTTTTTGCTAGTGCATCAGCCATTTCATTATATGTATCGCCTGTATGAGCAGCCACCTTGTGAAAGTATACTCGCACACGATTTTTTATAGAATCATAAAATGCTGAGTACTCTTGGGTTAGCTCATTATTACGTTTCCAGCCCTTAGTAGCCCACATTTCTATGCCCATATAATCATAGTAAAGTGAGCATTCAGAAATCCTATTATCAACAGCATATCTCATAACATGCATAGCAGCCAACAGCTCACCAGCGACATTCCAAAACAATGTATATCGTTCATCAATAGAGGAAAAAGAAAAAGTCTCCCTATTGCCATTCAAAAAGATAACCCCACCTGCACCAACAGTATTAGTCTCTTTATTATAACTACCATCGATATACGCAACCATATAGTTTGGAATAGTAAAATCTGGTTTCACAACACTTGCTGATACTTTACTTTGAATACTAGAACTAGAACCTATAGGCCTAGAATTTATAGATTTAAACTTCACTTCTTGTGGCAATTTAAGTTCACTCTTTTTAGCGCTCATAAAATCACTTAAAGACAAACCTGAATTCTCTACAAAAGCACGTGCTTCTACTTCTGTGGAAAATGATTTGTAGATAGCACCACCATAGCCCTTTACTTGTTTCTCACAGTCAGACCATGTAGTATAAACTCCTGGTACACGGCCCTGACGAACAGCATAAAACTTTTTTGCCATACGTCCCCCTTAATGGTCCATTGTCAGTTCAACAAATTCAGCATTTATAACAGATGCCAAATTCTTTGGATTTACCTTCATTTGCATACCGCGTAAACCTGCACTTACATATACAAACTTTTGGGGTTCCATAGTAGCATCAAAATAGGTAGGAAATGCTTTTTTCATGCCTACTGGAGAACATCCACCGCGCAAATAACCTGTAATACCTAACAACTCCTTAACATGAACAAGCTCTACAGACTTATTATGACTAACACGTGCTGCCTGTTTCATATCTAACTCTTCAGCTACAGGAATACAGAATACTACATATCCAGTTTTGTCACCTTTACCAACTAATGTTTTAAAGACTTCTTTCTCATCGAGTCTTAATGCTTCTACTACATGAAGGCCAGCGGCACGCTCTTCAGACCACTCATATTCGCTAATACTATAAGGTATCTTATGAGTATCTAAAATACGTAATGCGTTTGTTTTTTTATGTTTCTCTTTACTCATCATAACCTCCATATACTAGCATAACAAATAAATTTAATCATTACATAATATATTTCTATAGATAAATATAATTTTCCATTACTATTTATTTACAATTTTATTAATATTTTTTAATTCAATGCGCAAGGTGCCATCATCATTAGTTTTTATCTCAATAAACTCACGATTCTTCATATATTCCACAGGAAATGAAATCTCAATACCTGTATCTGTTTTAATCTTATGATGTTCACCAATTTTTGTGGCGAACTCACGATTTACTGGCAACGGACGCAACATATCCGCATCAGCCAATTGCTTCTTTGCCGCCTCTTGTTGAATAGGATTCGTTTTAAATACCTCTTCTACAATACGAACAGGATCAACGGTATCTGATACTTCAGCATTTTTAGCAATCATAGATTTTGCGGTTGTCAGTTCAATGACGCCATCAGACTCGTGCGCTTGAGCCACCTTATCTACGATAGCTTTTACCTTTCTCACCGTATCTCGCGAGGATTGATTAGTCCCTAATTGCAAGACCTTATCTGCTAAGATATAAGATACCTCACCATCAAATTCACCTTTAGGTTCAAAAACACGAACACTAAAATCATTGAGATTAATAGATGCAAAGGCCCGTAATTTTTGAGACGGCATCGGCAGTACTGCCTTATGAGAAACGAGTTCTGTAGCCAATGTACCATCATCTTCACTGAATAGTTGATGGGTAAAAGCATCATGAGCTTGGCACAGAAGAATACAAATATAAGACGTGTCCGTAACAGCCTCACATATAATTGTATCAATAACAACGGAATCCGTAGCTTGTTTCATGTATGTAAACAAGCTTTCACCTAAATTCTTAGATAAATCAATAAACTTAAGGGCTCCATTTTTATAGTCTACTAATTGTTTGCCTACAGGACTCGCATCATGTAAGGTTCCGGTTCTAGCCCCTGGATCTTTGAAAGCCTTAACTGCATGATTTGCAATATAATCTTGTATAGCTTGATCCCCAACCTTTAATTCATGTTCAGAATATACAGCTAACGAGGATGTAAAGTCGAAAATCTCTAGCGCCGCCTTATTAATCTGCATGATGCCTCCTTGTAGTACAAAAAATGTTTACCCTTTATTATACCACTCTTTTAACTTTCGTTTATCAACTTTTGAGCATTCCGTAAGGGGTAACATAGGAACTTCTATTATATCTTTTGGCCACTCTACAGAAGGTCTTTTATTATGAATAAGTTCTATAATTTCACTCAATCTAGCCTCACCATCTAGCACCATATAAACTACGTAGTCTTCCCCTCGTATCTCATCAGTAATATCAATAATAGCAACCTCGGAAACCCCTTGTATGGATTGTAAATACAATTCCATCTCTGGGATAGAAATTTTATATCCCCCTTTATTGATTACGTCGCCTGCTCTCCCATTAAACATAAGATACCCGTCACTATCAATATATCCACAATCATTTACAGTATACGTATTGGGAATTCCTTCAATACGATAATTCGTTGTCACATAAATGACATTATCATTCTCTGCAATTTTCACGGTTGGAAATGGTCTCCCTACCGTACCTTCTCGCGCTAACCATTCTTTACCGGTGCAATACGTTATATAGTTAAGCTCTGATGCACCATAGTACAAGATAAACTCCATATCAGGGCATATATGTTGTAACTGTTCCATTAATTGTCGATCCAGAACTTGAGATCCTGCAATAATGTATTTAATGGATGATAATTTATTTTTACAGTGCCGCACCAATAATCGTAGTTTCGTTGGTAATGCATATATATGGTCTACATTGTATTCCTCTATAAGCTGTATCCATCTACTAGGACGCAATGAACTTGTTGTAACCACGGTCCCTCCAGCCCATAAAGCGGCAATGACCATATTACTAACGCCTGTGAAACTAAAGCTTCCCTGTAAAAAGATTTTAGTATCTTTGTTTATATGAAAAATATCATTTTGAATATCAAAAAAATCGCGCCAAGACATTTCTCGTCTCCACAAAGGTTTTGGTTGTCCCGTAGTCCCCGATGTAAGTACCCCAAAATCAGCTAATGGCGGTACCCCTTCATAGGCTATAACACGAGCTAGCTCATCTACATAAGCCGTATCCATCTCATTGTGACATACCATAGGAATATTACCTTTATGTAATGCCCCAAGCCACTGTGTAAGTTGTTCAACAAACGACAGTTCCTGAATTAAAAGAATCTTAGTATTTAATGTCTTTTTAGACTGAGTAAGATTTACAATGCGATTTGTATTATTAATACCGACCGATAGAATAGCATCATATAGTTCACCATATGTATATTGTATGTCATCTACGATTAAAGCCATTTTATGAGGCTCTAAATCTTTATGCTGTTGTAAGCGTTCAATAATTGTCATATTACATGCGTTCCATAATTAAAGCCGTACCTGTGCCCCCTGCACCAGCAATAGCACATAAACCATAGCGACCACCACAAGATTCTAAAGCAGCCATACAGTGAAGCACTAATATGGCACCAGAGCAACCATAGGGATGCCCATAAGCTAAAGCTCCACCAAACATGTTATATTTCCCAGTATAATTAGGATAAGCCTTATCAAAAAGAACATCAATAATGGCAAAAGCTTCATTCCATTCCACCACATCAATATCATCCATAGTTAAACCTGTACGTTTTAAAATGCCTTCTGTACTTTCAAGGGCGCCCTCTGGACTAAACTGGGGATTTCCTGCCCAAGGTTTAACGCTATGAATTTTAAAAGGCCCTTTTTTATTAGATAAATATACAAAGGCCGCTCCATCATGAGTTAAACATGCATTGCCTGCATTTGTAATAGAGTCAGCTCCCAACAAAGGCTTCATCCTAGACAAGAGTTTCTCGTTCATCGTAGGTCGAATACATTCATCTATACATCTTTTACCATCTATAGTAATAGGCATAATATATGACTGTAAATATGAGTTATTTAACGCTGCTGATGCTCTTTGATGACTGCCAATAATATGCGGATATAAATCTTCCTTTGTTACATTGTGTTTATAAATAGTCCGCTCGGCCCCTTCAAGCATAGCTAAAGGCGATTGATCTTGAGGAGTAAACTGAGCTACCTTATAGGTTCCTTTTCGATCATCCCCTAATGCATACACCCGCTCTGGCTGTAACGAAGAACTTTCAATACCACCCGCAATGACAGCATCCATAACACCTGACGCAATATGTGTATACGCCATCTCAATACTCATTAATGCCGAGGCACATTGCATATCTACGGTGATAGCAGGCACAGAATTTGGTAAGTTACACATTAGCCCCATAAGCCGTCCTATGTTGCCACCGGTTCCAACTGCATTACCACAAAATAGTCCATCTACCTGTGAAATACTATGGCGATTGATTAATGCATCAATTACTTTAACCCCTAGCATCTCTGGTCTCATATGTTTATATTGTCCATTTAAAGCGCCGATGGGACTTCGAAGTCCACAATGAATATATACTGACATATAAACTCCTTCTATTAAAAGAAAAAAGAGGCATCCCGAGGAATGCCACTTTTATTGTATTCTAAATTTTAATTTTAGTTGCTAACCAAGAAGCAACCAGACATTTTACGATATCCCCTGGAATAAATGGGAACATGACTACAGGCAAGGCCGCCCAAAGCTCTGTTTTTGTTACAATCATAAATCCTGCTACACCAAAGAGATACACTACAGGAATGGTAATCACAAGAGATCGCCAGGCATAAGAGAAAAAGCTTTTTTTAGAACCTTTAAATATACTTAGTAATGTATATGCAACTGGCCAAGAAAAAATAAAGCCCCCTGTTGGTCCCAACAATTTGCCAAGACCAGCCGTTCCCCCAACGAATACTGGCAAACCTACTGCACCAAGCAAAATATAAATGATAAATACGATAAGTGCATCTTTAGGCTGTAACAATAAGCCGGTCAATGTAGCTACCAAAGTCAAAGCCGTTACCATAGCGGGGCTAAATGGTAAGGGAAAAGAAATATATGCTGAAATACATAATAAGGCTGTTAATAAAGCCATTTTTGTTAAACGTCTTGTTTCCATAATTACCTCTAACTAATACATCTTTGTTTCAAAGATGATGAATCTTCATTTTCACCAAAAAATGTAGCCGAAAATGCCAATGTATCACCAATGTAACCTTCTACATGAGCATCTTCAGGATATTCCACCAAAGTTACCTTGTCATCTGCAATAACCGGTGCATGAAAATAAATCGCCATTTGCAGAGCAGATTTACTAATATTCCAAAAATCCCACATCGTTTCTAAAATCATGCAGCCAGGAACAACATAAGGATTCTCACGATGGATTGGATTCGTATCATTAATATCGTTTACAAATCGTACTATATCTTCCTTAGAGAACGATATAGCACCACTGCTTTCCTCTTGATGTATTGTAGCGCGAATGCTGAATTGTTTCGGCACCGGTCGTAAATCAACCATCAAAAAGCCTGAGCGATCCATAATACCAATTGTGGTAGTTTTAGCCACCTTCGATACGATTTCACATACCCTTCTATCACTACCTGAGGAATCATAATGCATATGTTTAATAACGCTGTGTCCTGGTAGGTTCAAATCATTATTACATAATGCTTTAAATAATGTTTTCATATAATCACATTCCTTTATTTATTCAATATCTTGATTATAATCAACATTATTTCATTCGTCAACAAAAGGCATTATCCATATGTTAACAAATAACAAATGAGTTTGAAACTATAACCAAAAAGAGCCTATGACATATATCATAGGCCCCTCACGTGGAAGTCTCATAGATTATCTATTTTAAATCTAATTCTTTTAAGTAAGCTTTAAAGCTTTCACCCAATTCTTCGTTGCGCAATGCATACTCAACAGTAGCTTTTAAATAGCCCAATTTATCCCCTGTATCGTAGCGAATACCTTCATATGCTAATGCATACGTATCAGTTTTAGAGGCTGCCAATGCATCAGTTAATTGGACTTCATTACCTACACCAGGCTTAGTAGCTTCTAAGATATTGAAAATATCTGGTGTCAAAATATAACGACCTAATACAGCGAGTCGAGATGGAGCATCTTCTTTCTTAGGTTTTTCCACCAAGTTATCAACGCGATATAAATTATCAGCCAATGCTTCGCCAGATACGATACCATAAGAGCTAACTTTATCTTCCGGTACAAATTGAGCACCTAAAATAATACCAGGATGCTCATTATAGCAATCAATCAACTGTTTTAAGCATGGATATTCTGGATTGTAAACAATATCATCACCAAGTAATACTGCAAATGGCTCATCACCAATAAATGCTTTTGCACACAATACAGCATCACCAAGTCCACGAGGTGCTTTTTGACGAATAAAATGGACTTTAATGTCCGCCAAATCCTTAATCATAGCCAATGGTTTATTTTTGCCTTGACTTTGTAATAACAATTCTAATTCAACACTACTATCAAAATGGTCCTCAATAGCACGTTTATTACGCCCTGTAATAATTAGAATTTCTTCAATACCAGAATCTAACGCTTCTTTCACAATATATTGGATAGCAGGTGTATCGACAATAGGAAGCATTTCTTTGGGTTGTGCCTTGGTAGCTGGTAAGAAACGTGTACCAAAACCAGCTGCTGGAATTACAGCTTTTCTAATGCGTTGCATAGTATTCTCCTAACTAAAAGTCTTTACCTACAAATTTAATTTTCCATTGATCATTTTTATTTTTATGTCCATCTTTATATGTTAAGTACATATCGAAGGAATGTAAATCACGATGCCATGTGTAGTAAACAGAATCAATATCCCCACTCATCATGTTGTTCTTAACACTTACAGAAATATCATCAAGGCGAGTCAATTTATACGTACCACCATAAATAAGCTCTTTTGGAAGCTCTGTCGTATCAAAACGATAAGGTGAATTATTGTAGGTAATATTTCGTTGATTATAGCTAACCCATACATTAGCACGATTACCAACTTTAGATTGGAATCTAGCACCCCAATAAGGCATGCTACGGATACTACCATCATAACCATAGTAGTCACGTTGGTAACCACCTAAGAAGCGTAAATCAGCATTTTTGCCAAGCTTAATCGGATCATGAGAAACTTCTGCATAGTATTCTTTATGAGAACCTTTTACAGAGCCCTCTTTCCAATAACCAGCATTAACACCACCACGTACAGTAATTGGAGAATTCCCGACATGATATGTATGAGTATCCAAACGAGCTTCACCTATTTTTTCTACCCATACTGTTTCATCATTATATTCATTAGACTCCTTGCTATAACCAACAGAAGCAGTCCCCCAAGGTAAATAATGACGATATCCCACCTGTGGTTTAAAACCAGATTTAGAATACCAACGATAGTCAATATAAGCTTCACCGTTTTTACCGATAGGATATTCTGTACTACCATGTAAGCCAATACCATCATCGTTATTATACGTAGGCTTTGGTATTAAGGAAAAAATACTAAATTTGCCTTCTTTGTCATGACGCAATGAAGTCGTATAAGATGGCAAGGATAATATTTTAAAGTTTTTAATATAGAAGGATGGTTTTTTAATAACGACTCTATCACCAGGATATACCTTAATATCTTGACCTTCCACACGATAATCTGGAGTATGAACAAATGCCATTGCATGTTTTGTAGTTACCATGCCCTTTTCCATATGGCCTATTTGTCCATCAAAAGTGGCATTATTGCCCTTTACATAATAGGGGTCGCTCCATCCCATGGCTTGGTCCGCCTCAAAGTGACGATCGCTAGTGCGATACGTCATATTTTGACCTGTAATATCTTTTGTTTTACCGCCATCTTCCAAATAGCGATAGCCTCCAACAGTACGATACTCTGTAGTTTTAGTATTACCTTCAATACGGGGAGCCATCAAAGTTTGATTACCTTGAGACACCACAACATCGCCTTGAGCATATACATCACCTGTAGAGCCAGTATAAGACATTTTATTAGCATCGATACGTGTAGGCAGCTGTTCAGCAGGAGTAGCAGATTTCGCTTTTTCACCACGACGTACAACACGGATATTACTATATTCAGGTGTAGATGCTTTAGAAATTTCTCCTGCATAGGATTGACCTACGCTATCCAATGTATCTTGATATACAATAGTTGACTCAGTAGCGGCAAATACAGGTTGTGCTAAACAAACAACACATGCCGCTGCCAGCCATTGTACTTTACGTTTCCTCATGGTTACTAGAACTCCTATTACTTTAAGAATTTGTTAATTATTGATTACGCTTTACAACAACGATAGGTTGAGAAACATTTTCTACAGGTTCTTCTGGCTCCTCAACCGCTGTAGTATCATCAGCTACAGTTGCATTTTCATCAACACCATTATTTTCTACATATTCTTCAGACTCACCGGTTGTATTAGGTACAGTTACAGCATCAGCTAATTCATTATCACTATGAGCTAAACCATCGCCACCAATAACAAGACCTTGAATTGTTACGGAATCTTGAGGTTGTACATATACAGTAGCACCAGCTGGATACTCAATATTTTTACCTTTGATGAAAGCGCCTCCTACAAGTCCAACAGGACCGAGTAGAACTGCGCCCGCCACAGATGCACCTGCTGCTTTAACTTCACTACGAGTTTTATCCTTAGCCTCTTTACCTTGTACAGCAGTAAATTCTGTACCATCAATAGCTGGGATTGTATCAAACGTAATATCTAACGCACCATTACGACCAAAGGAACGAGCCTTTTTCAAAGAAGTAATTGTTCCGGAACCTACAGTGCCCGCAGGTACTAATAAAACATTGCCATCCATTACATTTTCTGCAACTGTAAAGGATACAGTGTCACCTTCATGACTAGTTTTAGAAGAAACCGCTTCATTTAGAGTCACTTTGAACACTTGATTACCAGACAATGTACCTACTTGGTTAGTAAGAGCCACATTGCTACCATATACCTTTGTCTTCAAAGAGATAATACGTTTTTGTAAGGAACCGCTACCAATGCGACCATTAACGCTACGTTCCATCTTTTCTACACGGTCTACAAGAGATCCTGCGTTAATGCTATTTTGATATGTATATTCCAATGCATCCATTTCTTCGCGCAAAGAAATATTAGTACCACTGCCTTCTACAGAATTGTAGAGGGAGTCAACACGTTTACTCAATGTTGCGGAATTACCATTGAAACCAGTACCATACACGGTTTCATCAAGTTGATTAATGCGGTCCACAACAGCACCATCTTGTACGGCTCCATATACAGTAGTTTCTAAAACATTTGTTTTTTCAGTTACTGTACCAGGTGCGGCAAATGCAGTGCCTGAAATTAGGGATGCCATTAAAAGTGTAAGTACTTGTTTCTTCATAAATTCCTCCACAATGTATCTAATGTATAACTGTTATACAACAGAATAAGCACGGGCCTAAGACCGTGCTTATTCCCTGAGTCTATCAATTTATATGCTCAGTGGCCATTAAATTTTCAAATCAATAATCGCAGATACACCTACGCCTTGAACACGAGATGCACCAACTGGGTTTGTGCTATTAACAGGAACTAATCCTTTTACACGAACCATACCATTAAAGCTACCTTCTACTTGAGCAACAGCTTTAACCTCTTCAATGCTAGAAGCAGGCCCAGTAACTTGAGCCGCACCGATATAACCTTTTGTACCAATACTGATAATAGGAACTACTTTAGTTGTATATTCAGTACTCAAGTTATTTTGTTTCAATAATTTATTTAGGAAAGAGTCAATTTGTGGACCAAATTTATTAACAACAATGCCGATACCACCAATTTTAGCTGCACCACCAAGAATGCTACTAAGTCCACCAGCTTGAGTTGTCAAGATACCACCAAATGCAGTTGTAGTTAAACAAATCCCTAGAACAGCTGTAATAATCTTCTTTTTCATAATAAGCCTCCTATAGATACTTATATTTTAACAAATTCTATACATAGATTCTAGTGAAAGTATAAGAACTTACACATAAAGATACTAACATAATATAAATTTACGATGAATTCTTAATGAATTTTACGCAACTTAATTTAATGCTACCATCAACGATAAATACTGTCAATATCTAATATAAGTTACATCTAGAAAGCTCAAAAATTAAAATATAAAAATTAACAAAATGATATAGTTAAATTACTATTATTAATTATAAATTTAACAAATTCGTGGAACTTGATCTTCACCTAATAAATCAATCAAACGAACACCACCAATAGTTGTTTGTAATCCAACCTTACCGATATTTTTATCTAAGGTTTTACCAATTAGTACAGCTTCTTTTCCCTCTTCAAAACTATGAAGAATCTTAAGAGTTTCATCCGTAACAGATGGATCGACTACCATTACTACTTTACCTTCATTAGCTAAATATAAAGGGTCGTACCCTAATATGTCACAAACAGACTGTACCTCTTCATGAATTGGTATGGCTGTTTCTTCAACCTTAATCCCCACTTGGCTTTGGTCAGCTATTTCTTTTAGAACAGTACCTAGGCCACCACGAGTTGGATCTCTCAACAAAGCAACTTGAGTTCCTACTTTATCTAATACCGCATGAACCATCTTATTTAGTGGTGCACAGTCAGTTGTTAAGGAGTCAGATAAATCTAAACCAAATCGCTGCCCCATAACGGCAATGGAGTGATCTCCAATAGCACCTGACAAAATGATATCCATCCCTGCTTTCACGCGATGTGGACCAATATCTATTCCAGCTGGAATCATGCCAATACCAGCAGTATTAATGTAGATTTTATCTACTTCACCCTTTTTAACGACCTTTGTATCACCTGTAACAATTTGAACATTTGCAGCTTTTGCCATTTCTGACATAGTGCGAAGTATTTCATCTAGTTCTTTAAAGGCCAAGCCTTCTTCTAAAATAAGACCACAACTTAAATATTGAGGTATCGCACCATTCATGGCTAAATCATTCACAGTTCCACAAACAGCCAACTTACCAATATTACCACCAGGAAAGAATGAAGGTTGTACCACATAGGAATCCGTAGAGAAGGCCATGCGCCCGGCTGTAACGGGAAACTGGGCACCATCGTGTAGGGGCGCCAACAAATCATTTGTAAAATATTTCAAAATAAAACGGTCCGTCAACTCATGACTAAATCGTCCACCATTACCATGTACTAAGCGAACTCGTTCCATATTAATCCTCCCACGTCGATCCACCACTAGAATAACCATATTTATACCATGCAGCACAGCTACCCTCTACAGATACCATACAAGCACCTACTGGATGATTCGAGGTACAGCTTTTACCAAATAACGGACATTCACTAGGTTTAATAAGGCCTTGCAAAACACGTCCACATTGACAGCCTTTAGGATCAAGAGATGGTTTATCTAAGTTAATAGGTAGGAGAAGTTCTACATCGTAAGCTGCATACTCACCCTTTAATGCTAAACCAGAGTTAGGAATAACACCAATACCACGCCATACATCATCGCATACTTCATACACTTCCTCGATCATAGCTTGGGCTACAGGGTTTCCCTTCTGCATAACTACAGAATGATACGTATTGCCCACCACAATATTACCAGACTTACGTTGCTCTAAAATATTAGCTATGGCAGACAATATTTCTAAGCCATCAAAGCCAGCGATACAAGATGGGGTACCGTATTCTTTGGGCAAAAATCGGTATGGTTCTTCCCCAATAATAACGCTAACATGACCAGGTAGAATAAATCCATCGATATGGCCTTCTTGTTTATCTAGTAATGCACGCAATGCTGGTGGTACTAACTTATGAGATACAAGAAAGAATACGTTCTTTAATCCCGCAGCATGAACGGCTTTTACAGTAGCACAAATTACGGCTATAGTCGTCTCAAAACCAATAGCTAAAAATACTATTTTCTTTTCTGGGTATTTTTTACTTAGTTCTATCACCTCTAAAGGCGTATAGATAACATGGATGTGAGCGCCCTTTGTTTGAGCTTCGCTGAGGCTACTATAACTCCCAGGGACCTTCAACATATCCCCAAAAGTAGCAATAATAACATCCTCACGTTCTGCATAGGCTAAAGCCTTATCCATATAGGTTTGATCAGTTACACATACTGGACATCCTGGTCCACTAACAAGTTCTATGCCACTTGGCAATAATTGACGAAGACCTTCTCGGAAAATCGATACTGTATGCGTGCCACAGACCTCCATAAGCCGCACAGTTTCACCTGGCTTATGAAGCGCATTGATGCGCCTTAACAAAGTATCAGCTGTGTGCTGCTTTTCCTGCAAAGTAAGCTTCTTCAAGTTCTTCTAACTCCTTAAAGGCCTCTAATGTTTTTTGAGCCTCTTCTTCATCAACAATTTGTACAGCAAAACCTGCATGAACTAACAACCAATCCCCGACCTTTGCATCTGGTACGAGGAGCAAACTGCAGTCACGGGTAGCACCTGTCAATTCAACGGTACCAATAGCATCATTCACAGCAATCAATTGAGCTGGTACAGCTAAGCACATAATATCTCCTTATCTATATCATTTATAACAAGTTTTATATACATTTACTTTAATAAAACATCTCCAAAATATATGAATAAAATTAATATTATTGTATCACAGTTACACTCATTATTTAGTGATCGCGGCCACAAACAACTAGAGCTTAAACTGGCTATACAACTCATATAGATTAAACAATATTCAAAACATTACTAAATAAATTTGTCTAAGAATAAGATCTACGTGACAATTTATAATTGACTTCCTAACCACAATTGTCCTAAAGCAAGTCCACCATCATTAGAAGGAACAGCTTCATTCATATATAAATTACCTATATGCCACGTCCTATATATGAATTCTAATAATTTACGATTTTGAAATACACCACCAGACATGGCCGCATTACTAATATTATATCGCTCCATCAAGTCTGCAGCCGTTTCACATAGTGCTATTGCCATTGTTTTATGAAATGAAGCAGCTAAATGAGCTCGACATTCACCACGAACAACACCATCCATAATAGATTGAACTGTAGGTGTAAAGTCAAGAATATGTCCATCATAATTGTAAGCAAGTAATGATCCTTTTTCATCACCACATAGAGTTTCTAAAGCAATGGCAATTTGTGCATCATAACTATGGACCATACCAAGACCTAATAAAGCACCTACAGTATCAAATAATCGCCCACAGCTTGTAGCTTGAATCATGGGCATTCTAGATTGTAATGCTTTATCTAAAATTTCCCATCCCTTTGGAAGTTCCTTCATCCATTCTTGATATACAAAAGGGATATCATCACCATAATAATTACGAATATACCATAAGGCTTGTCGCCAAGGTTCAGTAACAGCCTTTTCTCCGCCAGGCAATGGAGCCGCATGAATATGTGCCAATCTCTGATATTGATTGCCTTTACAAAGGAGAAATTCTCCCCCCCATATAGTCCCATCTGGTCCATAGCCAGTACCATCCATAGCAATTCCTAGTACAAGCCCTCTTAAATTATGTTCCGCCATAACAGACGCTATATGAGCATGATGATGCTGAACAGGTACAACAGAAAGATGGAAACTTTCGCCTATTCTTTCACCCAACCGAGAAGAGAAAAACTGGGGGTGACTATCTATGATAATTTTATCTGGTTGTACAGAAAATAAACTCTTGTAACGTTTAATAGTCCATTCTAGTGTTTCATGAGTTGATATATTTTCTAAATCACCAATATGTGGACCTACAAGAATTTCACTACCTTTATTCATAGCAAAAGCATTTTTCAAATCACTACCCATTGCTAATATCGACGAATTATCTAAACCATCACAATGAATAGGTTCAGGCACATAACCACGACTGCGACGAATAAATCGAGGTTTATTATTGATGACCACTACCACTGAATCATCAAGGGGCGCATAGATTTCACGATTATGAACGAGGAAATAATCTGCTACCTCACCTAGTTCATTAAACGCTTGGTCATCGTTATATAATACGGAATCACCACTTCGATTGCCACTGGTCATTATCCATGCCGCATCAAAAGGTAATAACACCTCATGCATTGGTGAATAAGGCAACATAACCCCTAACATGCGATTATCAGGAGCCACATAAGAGCTCAAATGAACAGAACTATTATGATTTTTTTCTAATAACACAATAGGACGTTCCATCCCCGTCAATATATCTAGTTCTACATCATTAATATGTACTAACTCAATCGCCATATCTAGAGTTCCCACCATTATTGCTAATGGTTTATGCGGCCTATTCTTCCGCTTACGTAAGCGTTGTACAGCAGCGTCATTTCTAGCATCGCAAACCAGATGATACCCGCCTACACCTTTTATTGCGATAATACTACCTTCATTAATCAATTCCCGCGTAGTATTCCATATATTCACTGTATCCACAGCCTTGCGATCTGGCTTATACAATGTATATTGAGGGCCGCAGCGAGAGCATGCGTTTGGCTCTGCTCTATAGCGGCGCCCTTCTATATCTTCATATTCAGCCTTACATTCTTCACACATGGGAAACTCGTTCATCGTCGTCCGTTCCCGATCATAGGGCAAAGATTTGATAATCGTATACCTTGGTCCGCAATTTGTACAATTGATGAAAGGATATTCCTTTCTACGTTTATCTTGTTGTAACTCTTTAAGGCAATCATTACAAGGCGCTGTATCGGCACTAATAAAGGTACTCACGGATTCACCTAATGGAGATGGCTGTACAACAAAATCACTTTCATGCATATTAAGTGTAAGATGCTGTACAGTTTGACTAGTAATGCGACATAAACGAGGTTGCTCCTCTTGAACAGCATCTAAGAATAACTGCAATTCACCTAGAAAACCTTGAATTTCAACATACACACCTTGACTATCATTATATACAAAACCTGTTAATCCTAGGGAATGGGCCAACATAGAAACAAGGGGCCGGAATCCGACCCCTTGAACTATACCGGTATAGCGAATTCCCCAGCGTTCTGTAGTTTGATTACTATTTTGTTTCATATAAACTCCTACTATACTCGGAGAATCAAGTGTAATTAACCTAATGCAACAGGAATACTTCCATCAATACCAGCTTGTTCTAATTCGGCTTGAATCATAATAGCACATTCGATGCGTTTCTTCTGTAAACGACAACCAAATTCATAAGGTGTTTCTAGATCGCCACCCAATGTAATGTTGTTAGCATGACAACCACCGGAACAGAAGAATTTCGCCCAACATTCAGCACAAGTTGGTTTGGAGAATACATGTGTATTGCGGAAATCTTTAGGAATTTCTGTATTTTGTAAACCATCATACACATTACCAAGCACGTATCCATCTTTACCTACAAATTGGTGACATGGGTAAATATCGCCATTAGGTACGACTGCCATATATTCATGGCCTGCCCCACAACCACGAAGGCGTTTCGCCATACATGGCCCACGATATAAATCCATGCGGAAGTGGAAGAAGTTAAACTTCTCACCCCAGCCTTCTAACTGGCGTTGTAAATAAATATCTGCTAATTTTTCATATTCTTTCTCTAGAGCTGGCCAATCTTCTTCACGAAGCACATAGTCCCCTTCTTCACCGACAACAGGCTCCATGGACAAATGCTCAAAGCCAAGATCAGACATTGCCATAACGTCTTTAGTAAAGTCTAAGTTTTTATGAGTATATGTACCACGTACATAATATTCAAGACCGTGACGTTGTTTTACTGCGTTGATAAGGTTTTTAGCAATATATTTATAAGACTCTGCACCACTACCTGCTACTGGACGCATTGCATTATGTACGGATTCACGACCATCCAAAGACAATACTAAACTCATCTTGTGTTTGTTTACATAGTCGATTTTATCTTGTGTTAAAAGCATACCATTCGTAGTCAATGTAAGCTTAAATATCTTATTGTGCTTTTCTTGAATGGATTCAATGTATTCAACCGTTTGCTTAACAACATCCCAGTTCAACAATGGCTCACCACCGAAAAAGTCAATTTCGCAATGTTGGCGAGGTCCACTCATTTTAATAAGAAAGTCCACAGCTCGTTTTGCTACATCAAAGCTCATCAATTCTCGTTTAACACCGCCGTAATCCCCTTGACTAGCAAAGCAATATTTGCATGCTAAATTACAATCGTGAGCAATATTTAAGCATAATGCCTTAACAATAGGTTTCTCACCTACTACAAGTTTAAACTCTTTACTCATCGGTGCAAATAGTTGCTCCGCTTTGATGAGCTCATCTAACTCGTCCATAATCTCATCTAGTTCCACTGCATCTTCTTTAGCATCTAACGCAGCATGTACAGCATCGCGATTAGTGCCATCATATATGTCAAGAACTCTATCGATGAGTTCGTCGATAACATGGATAATACCGCTATTTACGTCTAAGCAGTAATAGTTATCCTTCATCCGAAACTTATGGATCATTGGTTTTAATTCTAACATGGTACCTCCAATTGATTTGTATGGTAAAAGCTCTAGTATATAGAACTTTCTAGATAATTGTACCACATTTCCACACTAAACGTTATAAAAAGAGTCATAAAGATATACTATACAATGTATGTCTTTAAAACATAAATAAAAAGGCCCGCTAAGCGAGCCTCTTCATTATTTTTGTTTGCAAACTTGGTTACCAACTGTGCAACTTGTTTTACAAGCGGATTGGCAAGATGTTTGACATTCCCCACAACCGCCAGTTTTAGCAGTTTTTTGTAAGGATTCAGTGTTGATAGTACGAATACGTTTAGCCATGATTATCCTCCTCAATACTTATCGAATGATATTTATTTTATCATATTTATAAAAAGCCTGTAAAATACTATTTCGTTATATTTTCGTCTACAACTTCAGCTTATTTGGTTTCTACCACTTCAGTTTCTCCTAATTGATGGTCTGTAACTTTTGCGTCTCGCATAGCTTCACCTTTAGTTTTCTTAGGAGCATCCTTACGCAAGACTTTACGTAATGCCATTGCTACCGGTGTTACAATTACAGCAGCAAAAACTGCTTCTGGAATACCATGTGTAACAGACAAGAATACAATAGAGCCTAATACTTGATCTGGACTAAGATTCATTTTAAGAGCAAACATATCTGCATAGAGTAAGAAGATTAATCCCATAACCATGATCGTATGGAATACGGTCCCCATAAAAGCAGAAACAATAATACGTGGACCTTGCGGTGCTTTCCACAATAATAGATATACCAAATATGCTAATACTGGGAAAAGTATACGCGGTAATACGGAAATAATTGGATTAATAAATAGTGGGGATAAAATATTAGGAGCTGTAATATTTTGCCACAAACTATAGCAACCAAAGATAAAGCCTACAAAGGCCCCCACTTTTGGTCCTTCTACAATAGCACCAATTAGAGTTGGTACATGTAAAGTTGTTACATTTAGCGGCCCTAATGGAATAATACCATAACCAGAAAGCCCTAATGCAATAGTGATACCTGCTAGTAGACCAATAATTGTCAATTCTCGAATCGTAATGCCACTTTTCTTCTCTTTTTGGGCCTCTTTACGTTCAACTTGCTTCAGTTTTTCATTGTCGTGGATTGATACAGTTGAGTTATCATCCAATGGACGTTCAATGTTGTTCATAGATCCTCCTTCGCTCTCATTCCTTACGGATATAAGTCGAAACTAGAAATTAAATACGTTCACGGCGTCGTGAAATAATACCACGCTCTACCAATGCACCTATAATCACGGCTACACCTGTCATACCAGCTTCTAACAAAGTTGGGGTAACAAACACTAGTGGATTACCTTGATACGTTGGAAAAACGGTGGGAACTAAAGATAAAACAAACTCTGGAATATAACCACCATACAAGATATGAGCGTTCATAGCAAGCCATATGCCTGCAGTAATAATGATACGCAACAAACGTACACCCTTATATGCTAAATCTCTTGGATACAAATAGAATACAAAGACCAATAAAGAAACTAATAATAATACAAGTTCAGCAAATAATATATTTACATTCATGGATGATGCATACATAAAATATACCATCGGATCTTGTAAATCTATATATAGGATTGAGCCAATATACAAGAACGGAATCGGTATAGTATAGGCAATTATATCTAATGCTTCATCAATCATACCCCATCGATAAGTACGATTGAAAAACTTCGTAGCTAATAAACCACATAACTCAATGAGAACTTGAACGATAAAATACACCACAAATAAAAGTAATGCTTTTGCTAATCCATTATCTACATTAAAGCTAAATGGTGTATGAAGAAACGAAAATACCATCCACCAAGCCCAACTATACATATGATATCCCATACTCAATGGTAGATCGTCATTAAATTTAGCATTCTTAAGTCTTCGTACCATAAGCGGTATTACGAGGGACAACACAGGGAATACTAAAATTGGTAACGCTAGCGCTCCACTTAAAGAAAGAACTGTCGTTACAGCACTTACAAATAATGCACAGACAACGGTAAATAACCAGAAATTCTTATTCATTACGGCCTCCTACTAAACGAGTAAGACCATATGCCAAAATCAAGCTAATAGTAACACCAATATACATAGCTACTAAGAATGCTACATCTCGACCAACTGTTGGCCATCCCCACAACATGGATAAATCAACACCTAAAAAAATACCTTTATAGCTGATACCATGAACGACAACCCAACTCACTACATAAGCAATGCGACTTATAGATTTACCATCATCAAAGGTACTGCTTTTAAATGATAAATAGGCCCAAGGCATACATAAGGATAACAATAAATACCATACTAGTGCTACGGTCGCACTCGATCCATTATGAATCATATATGCAATAATGGGGATTACCACAATAAATAGATTCAAATAGAAGGAGCGTTTACAAATATCTATCAAAATGTTCATATAAATCTCCTACAATATGTAATCTCCTTGTATTTTACAATAATCATAGATAAATGTCATCAAAAAAGAAAAACCTCCATACAGGTAAATCAATACCTATATGGAGGTTCTTTGATTAAGCTACTACAGAATCAGCTGTTACATCAATTGTAGGAACAGTTTCCTTTGGTTCATCTTTTTTCAACAATGGGGTCATGCTTTCTAAGCCGATACCCAATGTGAATAGGTTATGCAACCAAGCAGTTTGACTTGGTGGCATAAAGCCAAGTACACCGCCACCAACAAGAGCACCATTGAAACCAACGATACCATTGTAATTTGCTTTGATACGTTTCATCAATGCAATAGAAATGCGGCGCAAATCTACAAGAGCTTGTAGATTATCAGAAGAAATAGTAACATTAGCAATCTTTTGAGCGATTGGAGCGCCTTCATTCATAGCGATACCAACATGAGCTTCAGAAATTGCCGGGGAGTCATTGATACCGTCCCCTACCATCATAACAGTATAGCCATCAGCTTTAGCTTGTTTTACATAACTTGCTTTATCTTCTGGCAATACTTCTGCATGCACTTCATCAATACCAAGTTCGTCAGCTACACGTTGTGCATTACGTTTGGAGTCACCAGTCATCATGACAACCTTTTTAATGCCTAATGCATGCAAATCAGCTATAACTTGTTTTGCCTCTTCACGTACAGGGTCTTTAATGCAAATAACCGCTGCTAATGTACCACCAATAGCGAGGTAAATATGTGAAGATGTATTTGGTAAATTATTGAATTTTTCTTGTTCATCAGCAGGAATCTTTGTTTTTTCATCATCAAAGATATAATGAGCACTACCAATGCGTACACGATAGCGACCAACCTTAGATGCAATACCATGAGCCACAACGTATTCTACGTCAGAGTGCATTTCCTTGTGAGGTAATGCATGATCCTTAGCAGCACGTACAATTGCTTTTGCCATGGAATGAGGGAAATGCTCCTCAATACATGCAGCTAATTTCAACATTTCATCTGCATCATGACCGTTAAATGGAATAATTTGTTCAAACTCAGGTTCAGCTTTAGTAAGAGTGCCTGTTTTATCAAATACAATCATATCTGCTTGTGCAATTTGTTCTAGGAACTTACCACCTTTAACAGTGATACCGCGTTTAGATGCTTCTTGCATAGCGGAAAGTACTGCTAAAGGAATAGATAATTTTAATGCACAAGAGAAGTCAACCATTACGAAAGACAATGCTTTCATCACATTGCGAGTCAACAAGTATGTTAAACCAGCGCCAATGAAGCTAATTGGAACTAATTTATCTGCCATGCGATATGCTTGTTGTTCCATACCAGATTTCATTTGTTCAGACTCTTCAATAAGGTTGACGATTTTTTCGTAACGAGAAGATTTAGATGTGCTACGTACTTCTACAATAGCTTTACCATCTTCAACAACAGTACCAGCATAAACAGAAGTATCTTTATCACGACGAACTGCTTCTGGTTCACCAGTCATGGAGCTTTCATTTACAAGAACAACACCATCGATTACAGTGCCATCCAATGGAATTACTTCACCTTGACGAATGATAATTTGATCACCAGCTACAACCTCGTTAACAGGTTTGCTTACCTCAATATCATCCACCAATACCCATACTTTATCTACGTTCAAGGACATGCTTTGAGCAAGATTCAATACGGATTTACGGTGAGTCCATTCTTCTAAGATATCACCAATACCCAATAGGTACATAACGGCTCCAGCTGTAGGATAATCTTTTTGAAGTAATGCAGCACCAATAGCTACACCATCAAGTACTTCTACAGTTAACTTACGTTGCCACAATGTTTTAATCGCTTTACCGATAAATTTAATCCCATCAAACCATGCCCATGCAGCCGCAATTGGTGCAGGTAACACTGCTTTTTTACCTAAGTAAACTGCTGTGCGGTTAATCATCATTTCACGGTATTTTTTATTTACCAAGCGTGGAGAGTATTCGTTCAAAGCTGGTGCTTCGGACAAATCTAAATCGCGTAGACCAAGTACTGCATCACGCACAGCATCAGAATCACCATTATGTTTAATGGCGATTTGACTGCTACGAGTGTAGAAGGTTACATCTACAATTGCATCATTAAAGAGCAATGTATCCTCTACATAAGCAGCTTCAGCTTCTGTAAAGCGATGACCTGTTACCTTAACATGCAAGCGATTTCTGAGTTTTCGTACAACAGAAA
>NZ_CAUVFT010000003.1:0-107512 GCF_963551295.1 uncultured Veillonella sp. | reverse complement strand
GAAAAACTTGGAAACCGAACATTCAAAGAGTACGGGCGGTTGTAGACGGTGCTACTAAAAAAGTAAACGTATGCACTCGCTGCCTTCGTTCTAATAAAATTACACGCGCGTAAAATAAAAAGTACATGTACTCTTTGGGGTTCTAGAGCCCCAAAAAAAGCAGTTAGTTCAATTTGAACTAACTGCTTTTTTTGTTATTTATAATGTAATGTTTGGAATATAGTATTGTTTAAATAGCTTAATAGCATATTGATCTGTTAAGCCTGCCACATAATCCACTACATCAAGTGTAGAATAAAACTCTTTTCCAGTTTCACAACCTTCCATATCATCTGGGTACTCCATGAAGTGAGTAAATAAATTTTTTACAACATGGGATGCCTTTTTGCGATCCGGAATTAAAGCTGGTGCCAAATAAACATGTTTAAACATAAATTGACGGAATAGATTCATCGTCATTTCTACATCGGCAGACATGGATATAGCTGGCTTATCCAAGGATTCGCGTACCATATCCTCAACCATTGCAGTAATCATACTAGATGGAGTCATACCAAAATGCTCGCGCACTTCAAAAGGTAACTCCTCTGCCGTCAACATACCTGCCCGTTGGGCATCATCAAAATCATGACACAAATACGCAATGCGGTCTACAATACGAATAATCTGACCTTCTAAGGTCACAGGAATTGTAGCCCCTGTATGACCTACGATGCCATCTCGAACAGCCGTGGTTAAATTGAGCCCTTGGTGATCACCATGTCTTTCTAACACCTCAACCATGCGCAAGCTTTGCTCATTATGATTGAAGTGCCCCACCATATCTCGCAATGCATATTCGCCTACATGACCAAATGGTGTATGCCCCACATCATGGCCCATGGCAATAGCTTCCACAAGGTCCTCATTCAAACGTAAAGCACGAGCCACAGTACGACCAATTTGACCTACCTCAAGGGTATGGGTCATGCGTGTCCGATAATGGTCACCTGGCGCAATATATACTTGTGTCTTATGCTTTAATCGTCTAAAACATTTACTGTGAATAATGCGGTCCCGATCGCGTTGGAACGCAGTTCTAAGTGAATCAGGCTCTTCTTCTATATCACGGATTGCATCGCGGCTTTTAGCTGCATAGGGAGACAGAAGCAAAGCCTCCCTCTCCTCTATTTGTTCACGTATATTCATTTACCCTCCAACGCACGATTTTTATCAATCAATTGCATGACAAGGGAAGCTGTTTCTTCAATGGATTTATTAGAAACATCTAACACTTGGCAGTGCAAACGACGCATGATAGCCTTTGCATAATCCAATTCAGATTGAATACGCTCAATAGATGCATAATTTGCTTCGTCTTCAAGACCGATAGCGCGTAAACGTTCACTTCGAATATTATTTAATTTGTATGGATCTATAATAAGGCCCACGATTTTTTTTGCCGGAATTTTGAATAATTCCTCTGGCAACGGTACCTCTGGCACTAGTGGCAAATTTGCGGCTTTAATCTTTTTGTATGCCAAAAACATGGACAATGGTGTCTTACTAGTTCTAGATACACCAATAATAACTATATCGGCCTTTTCAAAACCAGATGGATTTTTACCATCATCATATTTCACGGCAAACTCAATAGCTTCAACCTTTTTAAAATACTCTTGGTCGAGCTTATGAACCATACCTGCCGTCATGCGCGGTTTAGTAGTTGCAATAGTACCAACTGCATCGAGAACAGGCCCCATGATATCCACAGCCGGAATATTATATTCAGCCACCTTCTCATGCAAATACTTACGTAAAGCCGCAGACACAATGGTATGGCAAATAACATGATTCCCACGTTTTGCGTCGTCTATAACCTCATCAATTTGGCTTTCACTATCAATATAGGGAACGCGGACAATTTCAATTTGCTCCTTATCATATTGACTCGCCGTAGCTCTCGCTACAGCCTCAGCAGTTTCCCCTAGGGAATCCGATATTGCATAAATAATTTTTTCTGCCATTCTATCAACCTCAGTGTATGCTACATTCTAAAAATACTTTTGCTACCGTCGTTTTTGATACACGGCCCACAATCTTTAAGCGTTTCTTGTTACCTACATCCTCACGAACGACGACAGGTAAACAATCTACTTCATAATCTATCATTTTCTGTGCAGCCTCTACCAAAGTATCGGTAGGCTCCACCGCTATAACCTTGCTTACAGGGGTCATAATCATGGATATAGGCATGGTATGCGAATCTGTTTGTCCCATAGAGGCGCGTAATAAATCTTTTCGAGATACTACACCCATTAGGTATGAGCCATCACAAACTAATATGGTACCTACATCCTCTGTAAATAATGTGACAATTGTATCATACAAACTCGTATCCCCATTAACCACGACTGCTTGAGATAATACATCACTTACCAGAAATGACTTTAATCGCTCAGCCGTTTGTGTTTCCTTTGAAAGTCCTACATAGTAATAGCCTACGTTTGGACGTGCATCTAACACACCTAACATAGTCAATACAGATAAATCTGAGCGCAGCGCAGATCTTGTGACCTCTAAATGTTCAGCAATGGCACTACCTGTTACAGGACCTTCTTCGCGAACGATTTGAGCAATTTGTTCTTGTCGTTTCGACAGTTTCACACGGTAACCCCCTTTCATCTCTGTTTGTATTATATCGTAAGTTACCATCCAGAAAAAGAGGAGACCCACAGGCCTCCTCTTTCACCATAACTATATTATTACCAAGTAAGTTCGTCAGATTCTTGACGACCTCGACCAGTCATAGCATCAAGCATAATTCGTTGTTCAATTTGAGCCACCATTTTCTTAGTATTAACTACTGCATCTGGGTTAACAGAAATGGAGTCGATACCGCTCTTCACAAGGAATTCGCAAAGTTCAGGATATACGCTTGGCGCTTGGCCACAGATGGATACAGTTTTACCATCTTTATGGGCCACCTCAATGAGATGATGAATTGCTCTGCGAACTGCTAGATTACGTTCATCATAGATATGTTGAACTGTTTCATTATCGCGGTCACAACCAAGTACAAGCATAGTTAAGTCGTTAGAACCGATAGAATAACCATCTACGTATTTATTAAATTGATCAGCCAAGATAATGTTAGATGGAATCTCCGCCATGAGCCATACTTTAAAGTCTTTGCTACGTGCAAGACCTTCTTGCGCCATCAAATTAGTCACCAATTCAGCTTCTTCCACAGTACGGCAGAATGGAATCATAACTTGTAGATTTTTAAAACCAAATTCATTACGTACTTTTTTGATTGCTTCTAATTCTAATTTGAAAGCAGGTGTATATTTAGGGTCATAGTAACGGGAAGCACCACGCCAGCCAAGTAATGCACTGGACTCATGTGGTTCATACTTGTCGCCACCTTTAAGGTCTCGGTATTCACTAGATTTGAAGTCGCTCAAACGAACGACTACTTGGCGAGGCGCTAACGCTTGACACACTTTACGCATACCTTCTGCCAATGTATTTACAGCAAAGTCACTGCGACCTGTTTCGATAAGGTGTAATGGATGTTCATGGATGAAGGTAGTCCAAATAAACTCTTCACGCATGAGACCGATGCCATCACATGGTAATACACCATATTTTTGAGCCAAATCAGGATCGCCTAAGTTCATGTAAATTTTAGTGCCTGTTACAGGTACATATTCAGCTGCAACGCCCGTAGAAGCTTGAGCTTCAGGCTTTTTAATGATATCTTCTAATACGCCATCGTATACGATACCATTTGTAGCATCAACGGTAATCATTTGACCATCTTTAATAGATGTAGTCGCTTCATGACTACGACTCTTAGTACCTACGATACAAGGAATACCAAGCTCACGGCTAACGATGGACGCATGACAAGTCATACCGCCAGCATCAGTAACGATAGCTTTTGCCTTTTTCATGGCTGGCACCCAATCAGGAGCTGTCATAGCTGTAACAAGGATTTCGCCTTCTTTGAACTCATCGATATCCTCAGGATTGATGATAACGTGAGCTTTACCTGCTGCATTACCAGGGGAAGCCGGCAAACCTTTTACTATAATATCGCGATTACCTGCATCTAATGTGCTAGCTTTTTCGGATGTTTCTGATTTTTCTTTGCGTGACCAAACTGTTTCTGGACGAGCTTGCAAGATCCAAATCTTGTCATTGCGTTCATCTACGCCCCATTCCATATCCATGTAGCAACCATAATGCTTTTCAATTGCTTTTGCATATTCTGCAAGTTCCAAAACTTGAGCATCTGTAATAACTTGTTGTTTTGCTTCGTCGGTTGGAACCACTTCCTCAACGCAGTCACCATCGGCTTTACGAACAAGGCGGACATGTTTATCGTTAATCATACGGTCCGTAATTTCCATCTTTTCTTTATCCACGCGGAAATTATCTGGTGTAACCGTACCTTGTACAACATATTCACCAAGCCCCCAAGAGCCTTCAATAAGAATATTATTATCATTACCTGTTACAAGATCAACAGTAAACATTACGCCAGCGGCTTTAGAGAATACCATCATTTGGACTGCAGCACTCAATGCTACTGTCATATGATCAAAGCCTTGTTTTACACGATAATATGTTGCACGATCTGTGAATGTAGATGCATAGCATTCTTTTACTTTTTCGATAATTACGTCAGCACCGCGTACATTTAAATATGTATCTTGTTGGCCTGCGAAGCTTGCATCTGGCAAGTCTTCTGCCGTTGCACTAGAACGAACAGCTACAAATGGATTTTCTTCGTTCACTTTTTTACCAAGTTCTTCATAGGCATGACGGATAGCATCTGCCAATTCTTTTGGCATTTCTTCCTGACAAATCATGCGGCGAATCTTAGCACATACTTCGCGCAATAATGCAGAATTTTCTACATCATCTAAAGCATCAAGCTCAGCGCGGATTTTATCTTCCAAACCTGTAGCTTTCATAAACTCACGATAACCATGGGCAGTTGTTGCAAAGCCATAAGGTACAGGTACATTAGTGGAGGATGTCAATTCCCCTAAAGAAGAAGACTTGCCACCTACTAAATTAACATCTTCACGTTGTAATTCATCAAACCAAAGTACGTATGCTGTTTCGCGATTCATGTGAGAACCTCCTAGATTAATTAGTGCAACACATTAAACCTTTTACACATAAATAGTATACCTTAATTTAAAATCTGTCAATTTTTATGGGCATTATTATGTAAATGAACTTCCCTATATATATCTAAAAAGTTTTTTAGCACTCGCCCCGTAAGTCCCCATATGGTGTATTGTTTATAGGGATAGAAATAGACGGAGTAGTTTTGTCTAATTTTCCAGTCAATATTATAACCTTCTAATAGATGAAACGGAAAATCACGCAACGGTCTTGTAGCTATGTCTAAGTGACCTACGGTTGGTTCCATGTCTAGTAGATATTGTAAGGGAACTGTAAATACCTCTCCTACTTCATCGGAATTTGGTTTTAAATCATTTGTATGTAGTCGCACTGCTACGGCGTATAGTTTTACACCTATGGCAGATACTAGACAGTCTAAATTGCCTAGCAATTCAATTTGATCTAAATCTATACCCAGTTCCTCAGAACATTCACGCATGGCTGTATGAGCACCGCTTTTATCATTAGGCTCACAGTGCCCACCAGGGAAACTGATTTCACCGGGTTGACGTCGCAATGTATTACTACGCACAGTAAACACCACATGATTTTCTCCATCGATTTCTAATAGAGGCACGGCTACTGCCGCCGTGATAACATCAATATCTGTAAGAACAGTATGTTCTCGTTGTTCTAAAAAGTTGCTTAGTACTTTGTCCATATATGGTCCTCTTAAAAATTATAGTAAATTTATATAATATCTATTTAAGTCTTTTATGTATCAAATTTGTATTTTATATTTATCGTTTATATTCATTATACATTAACTTGTAAGTCAATTTCTTCCTTCACAAACAATAAATTCAGTAGATAAACTTATAGATAAAAATAGACAGAAAAAAACTGTGACAAAGTTTCTGTACCTCATCACAGTTTTATATTAGTTAAATTTAATTTTTAGGAATTTACGTTTACCTACTTGAAGAATCATGCCTTCTTCAAGAGTAATATTTTCTTCGCTATATTTTTCGCCATTTATTTTGAAAGCACCTGCTTTAATAGAGCGACGTGCTTCACCATTGGATGCAGTTAAGCCAGCATCTGTGCAGAACTGTGGTACAAAGATTGGTTCTGTTGGTGCATCCATGGCGTACTCAGGAATGTCTGTAGGCATAGCGCGTTGTTGGAACACGCGTTTAAATTCTTCTTCTGCTTCGAGAGCCGCCTCTTCACCATGATACAAGCGAACAATGGTACGAGCCAATTGCATTTTAGCATCACGAGGATGTAACTCCCCGGATTCAAGACGTTTTGCCATATCCTCTTGCTTTTCGATAGACATATCTGTAACGAGCATGAAGTAGCGCATCATCAATTCATCAGGAATGGACATCGCTTTGCCGTACATTTCTTTAGGTTCTTCATCGATACCGATGTAATTACCTAAAGATTTACTCATTTTTTGAACGCCATCAAGACCTTCAAGCAATGGCATTGTAATAACAACTTGTGGCTCTTGACCTTCCAATTCTTGTAAATGACGACCCATTAACAAGTTAAAAGTTTGGTCTGTACCACCAAATTCAACGTCAGCATGTAATGCTACGGAATCTTGACCTTGCATCAATGGGTACATGAACTCATGCACGCCAATAGGACGACCTTCTTTAAAGCGTTTGCTGAAATCATCGCGTTCCATCATACGTGCAACTGTATAGGAGCTAGCCAAACGAAGTACATCAGCAAAATTCATAGATTCTAACCATTCGCTATTGTCACGAACAATTGTTTTTTCAGGATCTAATACCTTGAAGATTTGTGTTTTATAAGTTTCAGCATTTTTCAATACTTCTTCTTTTGTTAATGGTGGACGAGTAACACTTTTACCAGTAGGATCACCAATACGAGCAGTAAAGCCACCGATAACGATCACTACTTGATGACCAAATTCTTGGAATAAACGTAGCTTACGAAGAGGAACAGTATGTCCCAAATGAATGTCTGGAGCCGTTGGATCCAAACCTAGTTTTACAACTAATGGTTTATTTTCCTTAATGGATTTCTCTATTTTTTTTACAAGATCTTGTTCGTTAATTAAATCCGCTACACCATGTTTAATTTGGCGCACTTGTTCTTGAGCACTAATCATGATAATCCTCCTAGAAATACTATTGTTTTAGTATACCATTATCTAAAAACTTTCACAATTATATATAGTATTGGATTTAAACCATTTATGATATAATATTTATAACTGCGTAATAGAATTTACGTTATATTTACTAAAAGAAAAAAGAGGTGACTCTATGAGTAGTAACTCAAATACGAGAGCCAATCGCCGCTCAAATGGTAATGGTTCTACGCCGAAGAAAACAAATCCTAAGCGTCTATTTTGGATTTGTACACTTCTCTTTATACTCATCGTAGCCGGTGGTGGCTGTGGTTTCATAAGTGCCACATTATCAAATCTACCGGATGTATCCAATGTACGCCCTTCTGCATCGTCTCAGATTTATGACGTGCACGGCAATCTCATTACTACGGTTCACTCCACAGAAAATAGATTGCCAGTACCTCTAAAAGATGTACCAAAAGATTTACAGAATGCCTTTGTAGCTACAGAAGATTCCCGTTTCTATACGCATCATGGTATTGACCCAATTGGTATTTTACGTGCTGTATGGGTAAACATTGTACATAGCGGTGTATCTGAAGGTGGTTCTACAATTACTCAACAATTAGCTCGTAATGCATTCTTATCCCAAGATAGAACATTTAAACGTAAAATTTCCGAAGCATTATTAGCGCTTAAAATTGAACAACATTACACCAAGGATGAAATCCTTGAAATGTATATGAACCAAATCTACTTTGGTCAAGGTGCTTACGGTGTACAATCTGCATCTCATGTATATTTTGGTAAGGATGCTAGTGAGTTAACACTTGCACAAGCGGCGCTCATTGCTGGTTTACCACAAAGCCCTAACTATTACTCCCCATTCAATGATTTAGAGGCTAGTAAAAAACGTCAAGCTGTCGTATTAGGCCAAATGGTAAAATATGGTTATATTACACAAGAGCAAGCTGACGAAGCTCGTCAAGCAGATTTAGGTTTAATAGCTAAACAAGAACAAGCTCATGAGAAACCTAATGCATCTTACTTCATTAACTATGTTATTTCTCAGATTTCTGAAAAGTACGGCGATGATGCCATCTATAAAGATGGGTTAAAAATCTATACTACTCTCGATATGGATGCACAAAATGCTGCTGTTGCAGCAATGCAAAATTTGCCTAATTACTACACTGATAAAAATGGATTATCTCAACCACAAGGTGCTATAGTAGCCATGAATCCTCACAATGGTTACATTGTAGCCATGGTCGGTGGTCGCGGTGATGACGCTTTCAACCGCGCTACACAAGCAGAACGTCAACCTGGTTCCACTATGAAACCTTTCGTTTATTTAGCAGCTATTCAATCAGGTAAAACTCCTGGTTCTATAGTTGAGGACAGTCCTGTTACCTTCGGTAATTGGAGTCCTAAAAACTATGAAAACGACTACGAAGGTAATATTACATACCGCTACGCATTACAACATTCTCGCAATGTAGCAGCTGTAAAAGTTGCCGATGAAGTAGGTATGACTAAAGTTATCAATCTTGCTAAAGAAATGGGTATCTCTACTCTAACTGATCAAGATTACAACTTATCGACAGCACTTGGCGGTTTAACTCATGGTGTTACACCTCTTGATATGGTACAGGCTTACGGTGTACTTGCTAATGGCGGTATCAAGGTTCAACCTACAGCCATCCTTAAAATTGTAGATCGCAACGGCCAAGTTGTAGAAGAAAACTCTATCCAAGAAAAACGCGTTATTGATGAAAAAGATGCGGCCATCATGACTAATATGCTAGAATCTGTTATAAATGGTGGTACTGGCGGTAATGCAGCCATCGGTCGTCCTGCAGCAGGTAAAACAGGTACTACTGATGACTCCAAAGATGCTTGGTTCATAGGTTACACTCCAGATTTAGTAGCTGCTGTTTGGATTGGTGATGACTACGGCACCGAAACATTACACGGTATTACGGGTGGTAGTACACCTGCTGTTATGTGGGGTCAATTCATGTCCAATGCTCTTGCCAATACTCCGGCCTCTGACTTCCCTGTCCCAGCTAGCGCACAAGCAGCAATCTCTGAAGGTTACGTCAATCCTACAAAGGCACAACCTAAAAAAGAAGATAAAAAGGACGAAAAAGCAGATAATAAAGATGATACAGGCAAAGGAACAGATGAAAAAATAAAAAGTAATGACAAGCCTCAAAAAGAAGAGGTTACAGAGCAAAAATCAAATTCATCGAAAAATAAAAAGTCTAAAAAGGAACGCTAATTCAACAGTAGTTTCTAAAAGGGCGGAACTCAGTGTTCCGCCCTTTCTTTTTATACATATTTACTATCTAAATATTATCTCTATAAAAAGGTAGCAAGCCATAAGAGCTGATATGTACCCTTTTATTTCCATATACAATTTTCTGAAGATTATATTTTTATTTTAGAACTACATTCGTAGCCCCTGCACCACCTTCATCATAACCGGCTGTTTCAAAGTGCGCTACATGAGGCAAAGTACGTAAATATTGGTGAACGCCTTCACGTAATGCACCTGTACCCTTACCATGAATAATACGAACTTGATTAATACCACCAAGCAAAGCTTGGTCAATGAATCTACCTACAGAAACGGTCGCTTCATCTACTGTTTGACCAAGAATATTAATTTCCGTACGGACTTCTTTTTGACGTTGTACTGCCGAGCCACCCATACGCTTTCTTGTTTTAGGCATAACTGCTTTTTGTTCACGTGCGAGTTTGTTGCCTTCTTCACGTGTAGTAGATTGTAATTCGCTGACCTTAACGGTGGCTGTTAGCCCATTAATATCAACATTCACACGATTACCATTGATAGATAACACAGTACCTAACGAACGCAAGGATGTAACATAAACAGCTTGGCCAACCTTAATAGCATCTGCAGTTAACGACTTACGCTCATCATCCACTGGAGCTTCTGGTACATGAACACTAGAAATTCCCTTACGTGCTGCATTAATAGCCGATTGACGCCTATCCTTATTTATTTCAGAAAATTGCGATTTCAATTGCTTGATAATCGCTTCCCCTTCAACGCGTAAACTACGTTTCATGGATTCTGCATCAGCCTGAGCTTTGGCTAAGATTTGTTTACGTTTTTCATTAAACTGTTTCTTTTCCTTCTCTAGTTGGCCACGCATGCGACGTGTTTCATCGAGCTCTTTCTTTAGTGCTCGTTCTCGCTCAGACGCTTTTCGAAGTTGTTCATTTAAATCTAAAAGAACCTCTTCCATTTCGTGGCTACCAAATTGAGATTTGTATTCTGCCGCACGAGTTACGATATCCTTAGGTAATCCTAAACGAGCAGCAATGCTCAATGCATGGCTACTACCGGCTACACCGATATGTAATCGATACGTAGGTTTCAAAGTGCGTTCATCAAACTCTACGTGACCGTTTTCAATACCTTCCGTATGGTACGCATAATTTTTAAGCTCATTATAGTGGGTACTTACCATCATAAGAGCACCTTTTTTACGGAAGAATTCCAAAATAGATACAGCTAATGCACTACCTTCCTCTGGATCAGTACCGGAGCCAAGTTCATCGAGCAATACCAAGTCATTTGGGCCACAATGTTTAATGATGGAAATAACTTGCGTCATGTGAGCGGAGAATGTACTGAGGCTAGCCTCAATACTTTGTTCATCCCCAATATCGGCAAAGATATTATGGAATACTGGCAACATAGAACCGTGATCAGCAGGGATAAATAAACCACATTGGTTCATTAAACTCAATAACCCTAGTGTTTTAAGGGATACTGTTTTACCACCTGTATTAGAACCAGTAATTAATAGAATACGATATGATGTGCCTAATAAAATATTCGTAGGCACCACCACATTCGGTGGGATTAAGGGGTGACGAGCTCTCATGAGATTAACTGTTCTATCAGTACTCAAGATGGCCGGTACACCCTTATAGGAAATAGCAAGGCTCGCCTTACCATATACAAATTCGATGTGAGATACCTTTTCACAAGCATCCATCAAATCATTACTATGCTGTTTAACAAGGGCAGATAATTCACGATAAATGCGCAATACTTCTTGCTCTTCACCAATCAAAGCCTCTTGCAATTCATTATTTAGATTCACCAAACGCATCGGTTCAATATAGAGTGTTTGACCCGTTGCAGAACGGTCGTGAATAAGACCATCAAAATATTGGCGATACTCCTGCTTTACAGGGATTACGTATCGATTGTTACGCTGCGTAATGATGGTTTCTTGGAAATACTTTTGATTATCTTTGTCGTGTAAGATAGCTTGAATATCATTTTTAATCTTTTCACGAGTTTTGATAATCGTATTTCTAAGGCTCGCCAACTTGGGAGATGCAGTATCAAGCAATTCCCCTTTATCATCAAAGACCCGTTTAAAACGGTTTTCAATGCGATCTGTATTCGGCATATCCTGTACCCATAAGGATAGCAAGGGATATTCCATATATTTCGTTCTAAAGAACTTTGTCATTCGCTTATAGGCACCAATGGTCAAGTAAATATCCCATAGTGCTTCACGAGTAAGAACAAAGTCTTTACGACTCTTTTTACAGGACTCACGAATATCTCGAGTCCCACCTAACGGTTGTTCCACCTCTGTTTGCAATGACCGCATTGCCTCTGCCGTTTCATCAAGATTCTCTTGAATCTGTTTTACATCGATCATTGGCTCAATGTTCATAGCCAATTCTTTTGCAATAGCAGAGCTACAATGCTGTTGTAATTGTTCTTTTATATGGTGAAAGTCTAATACATCTTCGTTAAACAATGTACTACCTCTTTTATAAAATACCTCTAAAATAGTGGCCCCTTGTAATAGGCGTGTCATCCTTGCCTACACTCTTAGGCGGAGCCTCTTTTGTTCCATTTTGAATGGATACATAGTCTGCTACGATATTACGTAATCTATGTGGATCCATATGACGCCCATCGATGCGCAAAATATGTAGACCTTTACGATGTAACTCAGGCACGTAGGCACGCATGTCCATTTCATGACTGTTCATGATATGCATGCGGCAATATGGATCTGTGCGAAGTGGGAACACTTCTCCTTTACGGTCCTTTAATGCGTAATCTTCTGTTACGCACGGCATTGGACAGTTTTCTTTTTTACCAGTCCCAACAAAGCTAGCGATGGCACAGTATTCAGAAATCATCATTTCCGTATACCCATGAACCATAACCTCTAATGGCAAATGAGTAGATTTTTGTAAGCTTACGAGTTGCCTCAATGTTAACTCTAAGGACGGTGCTACGCTACTCATATGTAAGTCTTCCCATACTTGTAAAGCAGAGCCATTAAATATGTTAAGACCTGTATCAGCTTCAATAGCACCTGGGTACCCTAAGTCACGAAGCCACAATAAGGCTTGTGGCACATGAATAGATATGCTATCTGGTTTCGCCTCAACTATGGCCTTAAGGGTATTTATATACGCCTCAACTTCATCATCTTTCACAACCCGAGGCGTTGCAAATACACAAAGTACATTATGGTCTTTACAAAGCTTGGCTACCTGCTCATAGATGCTAAGTTCATAAGGCTTACGTTGTAAGCGATCACCACCAAAGATAATCTTCTTAGCGCCCCCTTCAATAGCCGCTTTCACAGCCTCTAATTCATCAATGCGCGCACTTACGATAGGCTCAGTATATTGAATACTACTCTTAGCTACTATAGAAGACATATCTTGAGGCTCTGCAGCTAGCTCAGCCCATGCTATTTCATGGTCTGTAATCAACAAGTTTTCTAATGCCTCCACAGCATCGCGACGCAATGCATTTAACACACTAGCTGGCCACATATATGGGCCATCAGGAATAGTCATAGAGCCAAGAGTAAATAATGTATTGCCTAATCTACCTACTTGGTCTGTAACCTTCTCTAATGTAGTTGGTTTGTTATTAGCATAAACAGGTTCAAACTCATTAGATACTGTCACAGTACGACCATCATTTAATACAAAGGTAAGTTCCGTACAAGGTATTTTACCCTCAGTATTAATAGATAGATAACCATGTACCTCTAATTTAGCACTGAAATCTTGTAGACCTCTCTGCTTTTGAGCTTTAGGCGGTGATGCAAGGAATACTTGTCCCGCCGCAAAGCCTTCATCAGGTTTACCTACAAAATGTTTATTATCAACAACAGACCAGTTTTGATCGATCTGATAATAAGTAATGCTACCAGAGGCTTGCATAACCTTTAAAAGTGACCCTTTTTCAATAGGTTCTGTTAAGTATAAATGAACTTGTCCTTTTTTAACCTCTGCCTTACCAATTGGTTTCCCCTGATTATTAGGGGCCACCACGGTCATCATGGATTTCCCTACATGATCTGTTAAGTAATCTGTAGAGAAGCCCCGGTTAAAGCCAGCAGCCAATGCCTTAGCGTCAGCAGAATCCATATGAGCCGTATCCAAGATATGACGGTAAGTACCAATAACTTGGCGCACATAGGATACCTTCTTCATACGCCCTTCTACCTTGAAGGATTTTACACCAGCTGCTACGAGCTCATTCATATGTTCACTATAGTTAAGATCTTTAGGGCTCAATAAATAAGCTTCGTGTTTAGGTAACAAGCTTGTGCCCGAGGAATCTAGTAATTCATAAGGCAAGCGACAAGGCTGTGCACAAGCACCACGGTTACCACTGCGACCACCGATAAAGGAACTCATTAAGCATTGGCCAGAATAGCATACGCATAAGGCACCATGAACAAAGACTTCGATTTCAGCTGTACAGTTCTTGCAAATATGTTCAATTTCAGCTAGGCTCAATTCACGAGCTAAAACGACACGTGTAAAACCGAGACTTTCATAAAAACGAACTGCATCGAGCGTAGCTGCAGTCATTTGTGTACTACCATGTAAGTGTAATTTAGGAGCCACTCGCTGCGCCAACTTAGCCACTGCTAAATCTTGAACGATGATAGCATCAACACCGATGCGTTCTAAGTCTTTTAAATACGACTCGAGAGCTATTAATTCAGAATCGCCTATTAGAATGTTTACTGTTACATATACGGACACATCTAAAATATGCGCCAATCGAATAGCCTCGGCCAATTCTTCAATGCCAAAGTTTGCTGCATGAGCACGAGCATTAAAGCCTTTACCACCGAGATAAATCGCATCCGCTCCAGATTCTAAGGCAGCTATGAAATTTTCCATCGTACCGGCAGGCGCCAATAATTCCATGGATAATCCTTTCTACCTAACTAAAGGTATAACTATAGTACTAAAAGGGTTTACCATACGGTAAACCCTTTCAATATACTGCTTGAGATTAACGTAATCTGCAGTTAATTTCTGCTAATGCATCGATAATAGCTTGAATATTACCGTCAATATCTTCATCGTTCAACGTGCCTTCCATAGAGCGGAATTGCAAGTTGTACGCAAGACTGCGATAACCTGCTTCGATATGTTCACCTTCATAAACGTCGAAAATAGATGCATTTTCTAAATATTCGCCACCATGTTTTTTAATAATAGATAAAATCTCGTCACTAGTAACGGACACAGGTGCTACGATAGCAAGGTCACGGCTAGTGCCTGGAAATTTACTGAAAGATGTGTAGCGGAATGCTGGAATTGCCAAGGATAACACTGCTTCCAAATCGATTTCAAACATATATACTTTACCAGGCAAGTCAAAGTTTTTGCTCACTTGCGGATGTAATTCACCGTATTGAGCAATCATTTTACCATCTACTATGTATTGAGCACTTACACCTGGATGGAAGTATGGTTCAGTGCCACGATTAATATCGTAGCCTGTAACGCCAAGTTCCGCTAACAACGCATCTACGATGCCTTTTACATCGTAGAAATCAGTTGTCCGTTCTGCTTGATTCCAACCAGCTTGGTTCACCTTACCCATCAAAATGCCACAAGCCATAGGGCGTTCATGGGGCACCTCAGTTAGTGGTAATGCTTTTGCTTCATATACATTAGCCATTTCAAATAACCAGAGATCCTTATTTTGTTGTGCTAAATTGCGTTTCGCTGCATCGATAACAGCTGGTACCAATGTAGTACGCATGTAAGGGAATTCTTCGGAAATTGGGTTCAAGATTGGAATCGCAGTATAACGGCTATCCCCTTCAGGAAGCATCATATTGGTAAGACCATCTTTATGCATAAAGCTAAAGGTAATGATTTGAGTCATACCAAGTTTAGCCAATGCATGTGTTACCTCTTTAGTAAGAGCTTTTTTAGGCGTCATACCACCAGAGGATAATACGGCTACAGGAATTGTAGGAGCGATATTATCGTAGTTATAAATACGAGCTACCTCTTCAGCAATATCAGGCATTACTGTTACGTCACCGCGCCATGTTGGAACGAGGGCAGATAATGTATCTCCTTCTTCTGTTACAACGAATTCAAGGGCAGTCAAAATACGAACCATTTCGTCTTTTTCAATATTGGTACCCAAGTAATCATTGATTTGTTCCGCTGTGAAAGTTACGGAATGTTGCTCTACAGGATTTTCATATACATCAATAACACCTACATCAACTTTACAAGTAGGGCAGATTTGTTGTAATAATTGAGCTGCTCTGTCAATAGCATAAGCAGTATATTTATGGTTTACGCCACGTTCAAAACGACCAGACGCTTCAGAACGCATGCCAAGAGCTTTTGCAGTACGGCGAATAGATGGACCATTAAATACAGCAGCTTCGAACATAACTGTAGTCGTTTCGTTTGTTACTTCGCTATCAAAGCCACCCATGATACCCGCCACACCTACTGGACGTTCAGCGTCGGCAATGATAAGCATGGAATCATTTAATTCTCGTTCAGAACCATCAAGTGTTACAAGTACTTCGCCATTTTTAGCACGTCTTGCCACTAATTGATGACCTTTTACATGGTCATAGTCGTATGCGTGCATAGGTTGTCCTAGTTCTAACATAACGTAGTTTGTAACGTCTACTACATTATTGATAGGACGAATTCCACTGTTGCGCAAGCGATTTTGCATCCACAATGGAGATGGCTCAACCTTAACATCAGTTACTACGCGAGCAGTAAAACGAGTACAAAGATCATCAGCTTCGATGGATACAGAAGCTTTTCCTTCAATGGACTCGCCATTTTCGTTAACCATGATAACAGGGAATAAAGCTTTTTGGTTTGTCATTATACCGAATTCACGGGATAAACCAACCATGGAGAAGCAATCTGCTCGGTTAGCAGTAAGTTCAAACTCATATACCGTATCATTCATACCCAATACGTCTTTTACATCAAGACCAATTGGTGTACCTTCAGGGAAAATGTAAATGCCTTGTGCTTCCTCTGGTAACACTAAGTCACTAGAGATACCTAATTCTGCAACAGAGCAGAACATACCTTCGGATACAACACCACGCAATTTGCCTTTTTTAATCTCTGTACCATCAGCCAAGCGAGATTTATGGTATGCTACAGGCACAATTTGACCTACTGCCACATTAGTAGCAGCTGTTACGATTTGTTTTGTAATAGGTTCGCCTTCTTCAGTAAGACATTCTACTTGGCATACTTGTAATTTATCTGCATCTGGGTGTTTTGTGATTTCCACAATTTTACCAGTATAAATTTTCTTAATGCCATTATCCATAGCAATGACATCTTCGACAGGAATACCAGCTTGTGTTAATTCATCGGCCAATTCTTGAGCAGGACGATTCATATCCACAGGCACGTATTCATTCATCCACTGTAAGCTTGCTTTCATGAGTTCCTCCTAAAATTGTTCCAAGAATCGTACATCATCTTCAAAGAATAGACGCAAATCGTTAATGCCATATAAAAGCATAGCAATACGCTCTACACCCATGCCAAAGGCAAAACCTTTAACCTTTTCAGGATCGTACCCATTAATACGCAATACGTCAGGGTGAACCATGCCGCAACCTAAGATTTCTAACCAACCGGTATGGGAACATACACGACAGCCATCACCACCACACATTACGCAAGAGATATCTACCTCTGCAGATGGTTCTGTGAATGGGAAGAAGCTTGTACGGAAACGTACCTTTGTTTCATCACCATACATGTGACGCAAGAAGGACTCCAATGTACCTTTCAAGTCAGCAAAAGTAATATGCTTATCAATAATGAGACCTTCCACTTGATGGAATACAGGGGAATGAGTCGCATCATAATCCCAACGATAAACCTTACCAGGCGCAATCATACGGATTGGGCTGTTTGGCTCATGACGTTGCATTGTACGAGCTTGTACTGGAGATGTATGTGTACGTAACAAAAAGTTTTCTGTAATATAGAAGGAATCTTGCATATCACGTGCGGGATGATCCTTAGGTAAATTTAAGCACTCAAAGTTATAGTAATCTTGCTCAATCTCCGGCCCCTCTTCAACGGTATATCCCATTTTCATAAAGAAGTCTTCAATCATTTCATTAACCTTTGTTAATGGATGAATATGACCAGTTTTTGGCGCACGACCTGGCAATGTAATATCGATACGTTCTTGTTCTAAGCGAGCATTCAACTCTTCTGTTTCCATACGATTTTTTACGGCATCAATTTCAGCCTCTAATGCTTCACGAACTGCATTAACAAGAGCACCAGCCTTAGGACGTTCTTTCGGAGATAATTTACCAAGACCTTTTAGTAATGCTGTTACCTCACCTTTTTTACCTAGATATTTTACACGTATATCTTGCAACGCTTGTTGAAAAGCAGCGCCTTTGATAGCCTCAAGGGCTTCTGCCTTAAGACGTTGTAATTCTTGTTCCATTAAAGCATCCTCCTATATTTAAAAGTCTAAACTATATTATACCAAATCAGGGTTATCTTCTTCAATAAAACGCCATGGTAATTCAGGTAATGGCTTCTCTTCTAATACAAAAAATGTACCACGAGCTAAATGTACAAGTTCACCTAATTCATTATAGATACGGGCCGTAGCCACCATGGTTGTTTTGCCATTGTGCTCTACATTGGCTACACCACGTAATACAGTCCCTCCCTTAACAGCTTTCACATAGTTACCATTAAGATCAATAGTACTAACAGATTTTCCCAAAGTAAAACAAGCGGTCCCCATCACACTATCTGCTAAACCAATACAAACAGCACCATGCAAATCCCCTCTAAAATTGCAATACCCTGTTTCATTTGTTTGCAATGTCATTTCCGCATGACCTGGTTCTACTGCTATAATCTCAGAATCTTTTACCCAAGAAAATGGGTTTTGATCTCGTAATTCGTTGAAATATTCTATCAATGTCGTAGCCATTTGTTTCTCCAATTCTATATCAAATTCACCAGTAATCATAAGAGATTATAAAAATGGTGCGCTACATCATACATATTGTATCATGCAACGCACCATATGCGAATAACTCTATCTAATTATATAGTATGTTCTTAAAAAAACACATTTATAAATTCAAAACTATTCATAATGCAATGCATCAATTGGATTGAGTTTAGCCGCTTTACGGGCTGGGTATATACCAAAAATCAAACCAATAGCCATGGAAAAGGCAAAGGACATTATGATTGTTGGAACAGATACAACTGTACTCATTCCAGATACCATTCCGATTACTTTTGAGGCTCCTATACCGAAAGCAATACCAATAAAGCCCCCCATCAAACTGATTACAACGGCTTCTATTAAGAATTGCGTAACAATTACGCTATACGTAGCCCCCAAAGCTTTACGCACACCAATTTCTCGAGTCCGTTCCGTTACAGATACAAGCATGATGTTCATAATACCAATGCCACCTACAACTAGAGAAATCGCAGCAACAGCCCCCAGGAATAACGTAAATGTTCCGGTCGTCTGAGCCACTGTTTCCATAATAGATTTCATATTTTGAATATTGAAATCATCCAAATTTGTATCTTTAATATTATGACGAACACGCAACAAGTTCTCTATATCTGCCTGCAAACGATCGATGCCCTCATCATCCTTAGCCACAACATACACCCTGCGAAGATAGTCAATGCCCTCTACGCGCTCCATTGATGTTGTATATGGAATTAACACCGTATCGTCTTGGTCATTACCCATGGTTCCGTTCCCTTTACTTTTGAGAACACCAATGACACGGAATGGAATATTTTTAACACGGATTTCCTTGCCTACAGGATCTTCATCAGCAAACAAATTTTTTACTACCGTTTGTCCCACAACCGCTACACGTTCTCGGTTCTGAACATTTTTATCGGAGAAAAATCGACCAGATGTCATAGTCCAATTATTTACGTCCTGAAAGTTAGAATTAACCCCCGCAACAGATGTAGTCCAGTTTTTATTTTGATAAATCACCACATAAGAGCCATTTGTCATAGGACTAGCGGCTTTTACACCTTCTAACTTGGCAATAGCTTCATAGTCAGATATTTTCAACGATTTCATGGACCCCTGCGAAGGTCTAGCACCTGGCGTCCGCGGCGCCCCTGGCAGAACTACCAACAAGTTAGAGCCTAAGCTAGAAATAGAATCCTCAATATCTTGCTTCACTCCATTACCGATAGATACCAATGCAATAACTGCAGCTACACCAATAATGATACCTAGCATGGTCAAGAGGGATCGTAATTTATTTGCAACCAAGGAAGCCCATGCCATTAGAAAACTTTCTTTATACATTAGGCACCTCCTTTATAGGAGTCATATTAGAACTGAACGAATCCTCTACGATTATCCCATCTTTCAAGACTACATTACGACTCGCATACGTAGCAATATCAGGTTCATGTGTAACTAGAAGAATTGTACGTCCTTCATCGTGAAGACCTCTAAATATATTCATAACATCAATGGTTGACTTAGAGTCGAGATTCCCTGTCGGTTCATCAGCCATAATAATAGCAGGATTATTCGCCAATGCACGAGCAATCGCTACACGTTGTCGTTGCCCCCCAGACAACTCGGATGGCAAGTGATCCATACGCTCGTCTAATCCGACAGACTGTAATAATTGAGAAGCTCGTTCAATGCGCATCTTTTTATTTACACCTGCATAAATCATAGGAAGCACTACATTTTCTAGGGCTGTTAATTTTGTCAACAAATTAAAGCTTTGAAATACAAAACCGATCTGTTTATTACGCACATACGCAAGCTCATCATCAGATAAGGTAGCAACCTCGTCTCCATTGAGTCGATAAGAACCAGTTGTAGGTCGGTCCAAACATCCGAGAATATTCATAAAGGTTGATTTACCTGAGCCAGATGGTCCCATAATGGATACAAATTCACCCTTATTGACAACTAAATCAATGCCATGTAGAACAGGTACTGATAATTTGCCATTCACATAGGTTTTTGTAATTCCTTGTATGTCAATTACTGTTTGGTTCATAAGCACCTACCCTTAGAATGGTCCAGCTACATTATTTTTGGGTGCATTTACATCACCGCTTACGATAATTTCATCACCTTCAGATAAACCTTTTAAAATTTGAACATTAGTATCCCCAGTTACACCTGTAGAGACAGCGGTTCGTACTGGTTGACCATCTTTTATAACATATACATACTCACCTTGTTTGTCCGTACGTACAGCAGTAAGAGGAACTACCAATGTATTTTTAATATCTTCACCAAAGATTGTGGCACGAGCCGTCATAGTTGGTAGGAAATTACCTGCAATATTTTCAGGAATTTGAACCTTAACAGTATAGTACACAACACTACTACTTGTAGTGCCCATATTACCTTTTGTACCTTTTGCAATTTCAGAAACGTAACCAGTGAAAGTTTCACCTGGCTTAGAATCTACAGTAAACTCTACCTTAGCACCTTGTTTGATATTGCCAATATCTGTTTCGTCTACAGTAAGATAAATCTCTAAATTTTTTAAATCTGCAATAGTAGCAATAATCATTTGTGTGGAGATACCAGTACTAATAGTTTGACCTGCTTTTAGCGGTGTACCTACAACAGTACCAGACATTGGAGCTGTAATCGTAGCATCACTTAAATCCGCTGCAGCACGTTCATAGGTAGATTTAGCACGTTCATAAGCTGTTACAGAATCATCATATGTTTGTTGTGCAATAGCATCTTGAGCCGCCAAAGATTTATAACGATTCATATCAAGTTCTGCTTTAGCCAACGCTGCACGAGCATCATCAACAGACGCTTGTAATTGACGTGTATCAATATAAGCGATAACTTGCCCCGCCGTAACTTGATCATTCTCTTTAACTAAAACTTTTTCAAGTTTACCAGCAACATTTGTAGAAACATCTACATAATTTACAGGGTTAATAGTACCTGTAGCACTGATACTAGTTTTTACATCACCCTTTTCAACCTTGCCAGTAGTGTATAACGTTTGTGCTTGATTTGCATTTAGACTATCCATGTAGTAATATGTGCCCCCACCAAGAACACAAAGAACAACAGCACCTGTTACTATACGTTTACGATGCTTTTGCAAGAACTCTTTCATTATGATCTCCTTTTTTTAAGATGAAGATATATTAAAAAGACATTTATTCTATATCAACACATATAGTTTTTTTAAATTATACAGCACCAATTGCTTTTACGCAATATAATTTCATTAATGAATAAATTATGATATATAAAAAATGGCCCTTACGGGCCATTAACTACTCAATATTGATAATAGTCTATAATCCTTTTCATCAATTGGAAATTCAAGACGTTCTGCCTCTTCATAAGATAGGGCGCGGATATGACCATCTATATAACCTACTAATCGATTATCGACACCACTCATTAATAAATTAAGGCAGGCTTCACTCATACGAGCCGCTAAAATAGCATCAAATGCCGATGGACCACCACCACGTTGTAAGTATCCTAACACGGTTAAGCTAGGATCAAATTCCGTATGCTCCTTGATGAAAGCTTTCACCTCACCGCTGTTATAGGCACCTTCTGCAACGAGGATGACACTATATTCTTTACCCCGAATTTGTGTTTCCTTTAAATGACGACACACCGCATGTAAAGGCATTGGATTTTCAGGAACCAAAACTATTTCTGCCCCACAAGCTAGGCCTGCCTTTAATGCAATATGGCCAGCTTTGCGCCCCATGACCTCCACAATAGCTACACGTTCATGGGAGTTTGAGGTATCCCGAATACGCCCAACCGCATCAACTACCGTATTAAGAGCCGTATCATATCCTATCGTATATTGCGTACCACCCATATCGTTATCAATCGTACATGGAATGGTCATGGTGGACATGCCAAGTTTAGATAAACCTGTAGCACCACGCATGGAACCATCCCCACCAATAACAACCAGATGATCAATGTCATGAGCTTCCAAAATATCATAAGCTTTGCGTTGAATCTCTTCATTTTGAAATTCTGGAAAACGAGCCGTTTTCAGCATCGTGCCACCTTGTGTTATGATGCCACCAACGTCTCGATTCGATAATGGAAATATCTTTTCCTCAATAATACCTAAATAGCCACGCTCAATGCCAAACACTTCAAAGCCTTCATGTATAGCTTTTCTAGTTAACGCTCTTATGGCGGCGTTCATTCCAGGTGCGTCACCGCCGCTTGTTAGTATTGCGATTTTTCTCATATCCATTACCCCCTTGTGGTGTACGTTTTTTGGATATACTATTTGCCTTACGTTCTTTATCCGTTTGATAAGAAGTCTTTTTTTTATAACGTTTATCATACCGGACTTTATTAGATATTACTTTATCTGATACTACTTCAGTAACTTCTTTTATTCTACTTTGATGATTATTAAATTGTATTTCCCTAGATGCTACTTTAGCATCCACATCGTTTGTATCATTGGGTTGACGTCTTGCTTTAAATTGCACATCTGAGGCCTCTAATTCGTCCTCGATACGATGTATGAAATCATAGGTCCGACCATTTGTTGTGTCTAGTACAAAATCGCACTGCTTATACACGGGCTTCCACGATTGTATCATAGCATGTACAAAGGCATTTACATTATTATAGTCCATAGTTGGTCTTTTCCCAACGCGGCGATTCACACGACTCACAATCCGGAATTGCGCAGCTCGGATACCAATGATATAAGAATATTTTTTTAATACCTTTAAGGTGCGATGTTCAATAGGAAAATTACCCCCCACAGAAATCACTGCTTCATGGTATAAGCAAACCTTTTTTAGTACATCCATTTCGGCGCGGCGGAATGCTTTTTCTCCTATCTTTTTAAATATCTCAGCAATGGGCAACCCAAAACGACTTTCTAATACGCGATCGGTATCTACAAATTGCCACCCCTTGCGTTCCGCAAGGTTTCGTCCGAAGTGACTTTTGCCACTTCCCATAGAGCCGATGAGCATAATATTCCGTTTTATTATCATCTATTATGTGCCCCTTATCATTACATATCCTTCATTGTACTATAAAATAGCCCAAAAACAAAGACAGACTATAGACATAAAATCTATAATCTGTCTTTATATAATACACACAATTTTCATTACGGTTTTATAATCGATTTAACTGCACAATGTACATAAACTACATTACCTTTACGTTCTATATCTTCTATTTCTATACGGCGTGAAGGATCCTTTTCTTCAACAGTATTTATCCAATTAATCATACGCTCTGTACTACCTAATAACATTAATTCTAGTATACCTTCATGCTCATCAGTACTAACAATCATTAATGGTTCTCCTTGCAAGGAATCAAAAATACTTGTATTAGAACTTATATTTGATGTCTTGTTCTCTATAAAAGATTCTAATAGTTTTGCTTCATTAGACACTATATAATCTGACTCAGCATTCATTTGTATAACATAATTTTCTTGTTGATTTTTTATGTTATTATTTTTTTCTTCAAAATAGATATGCCCATACATAGAAAGGCTAATGAGTATCCCCCACAACACTAGGCCCGCTAATATTTTCTCGACCTGATACGTTGTGCTCTCTTTTAGATCCATCCATATGGAATGTATAAACACCTTTGTCTGCTTTAACCGTTCCATGACACTCCATTCCTAGTAATTTTTGTTGGAGAATAGCAATAAATTTACGACACACTTCGTCACTCGTGCCTATACCATCTATACTGATACGTCCCTCCTTAATGCTAAGATGCTGTAAACTAATATGTTCTGCCATGGCGACATCAAGAATATATACGACCATTGTATTGGGTAATATATCAGTCTGATTCTTAGAGAGTTTATTCTTTATTATTTTATTTCTTATTTCCATTAATTCACCATAATGTTGATGTATTTCTTGATACTGAGCATTTGCTTGCAATCGTACAAAATCTGTCTTCTTATTTTCATAGCTACGATAGCTTGACCAGCAACTATATAAGGTAACAAATCCTACTATAACGTATATAATACTTATCCCATAAAAAAGGTATCGATAGGCATGCCATAAACTATGCCATCGTAACGAGCGAGGCATTAAATTAATACATCTATCCTTACCAGCCCAATCCAATCCATTTAAGCCCCCTTGCTGCCATACCAATAGCCATGTCCCAATCTAATTGTCCTTGCTTGCAACGATTACGACCACGACCTAAGAATAATAATGGAATATATTCAGTTTCCCCATACATGGAAATAATACTTTCCATATCTGTCCGTTCTTCATTTGTTATAGATTCTAACCCATACATTCGAACCCCCTGTATCTCATCCATACCAAAGTCTTGTAACCTCACTTCTAACTTATCCATAGCTTCAGCTACATCGCTACCTGTAATAGGTACCGTACACTCTTGAATACATATATCATTCCACCAAAGCCATAAATGCATGGCTCCTTCTTCCACAACGCCTGTTACAGTACCACTACGCCGCATCAAACAGTAACAAATAGGAATAGGCCAAAAATCAATAACATCAACGGGTGCATAAGTATCTCGTATCCCTTGTTTCAAAAGTTCTAGAGAATGTCGATCTACAGCTACCATAAACATATGATAATTATGGCGTGGATATTCCCGACGACATGCATCCATTTGGAAACTATCCCCATCAAAGCTAAAGTAGTCCTCCACATTCCACTTTATGAACTCCTTCATATCAAAATCGTGGGGATCATAGGGTGCTATATGCATTTGCGTATCGATATTAGCTACAATACTATAAGCACCTTCGTCTAAATCATAAGTTTCAATAAATTTTGTAACGTCTTCATCAATAGGTCCCGTACGCTTCATCTCCAACGCATCGGTAATGACCATTGTTTTATTTTCTATATGAGCGGTAACACATACAATATGTTCATCAGTTATACATACTCCAGAATGTATTTTCTTTTTTCGTTTCATAGAATCACCTCAATAAGGTTTTACCTTTATAACATGCATATGTTTTTCTTTATCTACGGTCACATACATATGTACACGACTCACGATTTCACTATTCTTCAGTTTTCCATAACTCATAATATGACGCGGATTATCTGTTGAGCTGTCCGCTTCAATAGTAATCTCTACATTTTCATCATCTATTACAACTAGTTTATTTTGAAAGTCCCATACATTTCCTAATTTACAATAGCCAACAAACCAATGAGCACCTCTTTGTGCCGCGTAATGAGCTTCTTCCAAACGCAATTCATCTACCACATTACTTTCACATATTTGTCCTATACGAAGCCCCATAAAAGCTAATAGTAATAAAAAGGACATCGTAAGTATCGCTATATATGTAATAAAGCCCGCGTTATGGGCTCCTATGTTCATGACTTGTCTCCTCTTTACTTTTATACCAATCATAAATAGCACTCTGTCCAATAGAGACCTCATATATGGTTAGTCCTCCATAACCACTTGTATATTTCCTATCATTAACAAAACGATTGTTAATATACCATCGCAAATGCACGGTCCCATTAGTATCTACACTAAAAGGATATTCCTGAGTATAGCCCACATTTCGTTTATCCTTAGTTCCTACAATTCGACTGCCACTGACAGGCTGCAAGCTACCATCTGTTAATTTTCTGTATAGTGCATGACGTTGTACAGTTAAGGTTGTACGTTTTGTATCGTGAATATATAAACTCTTATTATGGTCTTCTACAGTAACCTTCACAGGGTTCCATATCATTTGAGCCACAACCATCCGTCGTGTATATCGGCCATCCTCCATCATAGCTACACTATCCAGTAATTTAGCATCCCACATAACTGCATAGAATACGATACCTAACAATATGGTAAGAACTATGACAGAAATCGTCATACTAATGAGCGTAGAATACAAAACAAATCCCATATTATTCTTATTCTTATTTTTATTCATATTTTTATTCTTATTTTTATCTGTTATAGGATTCTGCTTGTATTCTTTATCCCTTCCAATTACCTTTTCTATATCCTCGCCCTTCAATGTATCCCCTCCAAATCAACTGATAGCGAGTAAACAACAGATTGATTATCTATGGCATCTACTGTTAATCGTTGTAAAGATACACCTTCTATCACTACAGGCTTTATATGTGTTTTATAAGTAATTTTTTCACTAGGACTCATAGTGAATTGAGAGTTATATACACCTGCTTCTATTGTTCCAGTTTTATAGTAAGAAGCTTTATCCTTTTCTAAATACGTTATGGTATCTTGCAATATATGATCCCAATAATACGCCTTATATACCGTAAGGGTAGCCATCCAAAATATAGATAATACAATAGGTAAAATGAGCATGATTATAGCAGCTGATATTAAGGCATCACCATACATAAATCCTTCAGTGCACTTCTTCCCACCTAATACGCCCCGTTTGTACAGATATCCATATGCGATTTTTCTCACCACTTTCACGATCTTTCAAAATAATTTCTGTCCCATCATAAGGTAAACCTAAAGCTGAAAAAGAAATAATGGTCATAGACCGCGTGCTCTCAATATTTGACGGTAATGATATGTTTACCGTATGATGATTGGCATCTTCCTCTAAGGTGTAACTGTCCTTATTTAATATAAAAAGCATTCTCCCTTTACCATTAGATTTATGTCCTAGCATAGACCAAAGTTGAACTTTCTTGAGCATATACACCACCTCTTGCGTAGTACCATTTAAGGTATAACGACTAGGTGTTATTACAATAGGTAAAGCAATAGAGATGAGCAGTAAAATTAAACCAAGCGTAATAATCCATTCCGCCAGTAAAGATCCACTTTGACGATTTATAAGTTGTACCTTAACCATTGGTAAAGCACCTCCATATAGGAACCCCCATGTAAGGCACACCATCCACCAAAGCATAAAAAGGGACCAAATGGGATATATCGATTACGATAACCTGTTAGTAAGAGATAGAGAGAACCAACACAAAATGCTACGTAAAAAAAACATATAATTTCCCATGGCGAGAGCCACATTGCAATAGCAGAAAACCATTTAATATCTCCTATGCCAAAACCTTTATGGCTGATCAAACGAAGTCCATATGTAATAGCCCCTACGCTCATAACACTTAACACGGTTACTAACATAGATTTATCATTTATATAGCTATACATAATCCCCCCTATTACAAGAGCTAGCGCTCCTTCATCAGGCAATATATAGTAATGCATATCGATGGTAGCACCTGCTATGATGATGAGTGAAAACGCAGCATACAAAGCAATGTGAGTATAAGATATTGCTTTCGATGAAAATATAACAGGCAGAACTATGGATGCTATATATACAATGAGCCCTATTACATAATTGGTCCCTTTCATACCTTGTCCTTTCATATAACTAACGTATGTAATTCATAACCTATACAAGTTAATTAAGGCTCATTAGGTGCTTTAACAACAACAGATTTTGAGGTCCCACCACTGACAACTTCATAAGTAATAGTATATTCCTTCCCTTTTGCAGTCTTAACATGTTCAGTAAGATATCCTTCCTTATATAAATTTTCTACTGTTGGGGGTGTGTCAACATTCTTGTCGATCATATACAACTGAGTAGCATTCTTAATTATTTGTATATCTGCTGTTTCCTTAGCGTTTCGAGCTTTATCCGCAGCAGATAAGAATTGTGGCATCGCAATAGCTGCTAGTATAGCAATAACCGCCACTACAACCATTAATTCAACAAGAGTAAATCCACCTTTTCTCGATTTCTTAAACCCTTCTCGAACACGAGAAATATGTAATCGATCTACGATCCATTGACCGCACATTTCTAATCGATGATTCGCTTCATGAATCATATGCATAACAGAATTCATAATATCCTCCTTTTTAATAGTTAAATAGTAACATTGTCTATTGCCCTCCTAAGTTGGCAATGGACGTAAATAAGGGATACATAACAGATACAACTAATACGGCTACACCAATTCCCATTACGGTTAGTAGAATCGGTTCCAACAATCGTTCTAAACGAGCAATATATTTTGAAAGTATAGATTCATAGTAGTACCCACAGTGGTTTAACATTTTCACTAATTCTCCACTCTCTTCTCCAATGGAGATCATTTGCCATATAAAAGGATTTCCTATCTGACCACTACGCAAACTTTCTTCAAATGAGTGTCCTGATAATAACTTTGCTTCCACCTGTTCACTACATTCAGCACCATATATATTTCCCCACAAAGGGCGAGTGATATTCATGGTGTGAATAATAGAGATACCAGAATCTAGTAAGAGAGCCCAAACTTTTAACATGCTCGTATAGTACACACAAGTACTCCATTGGTATCGGTGAGCCAATAGCCAAAGCCAACGATGTACTTTACACTTTATACTATGTTGTTTATAAGCAAATGCTAATGAACCTATTACAACACAATGTATAGCTATTACCATTAGAGGATGCGATTTTAACCCTTGTCCTAATACAAAAAGAGCTCGCGTCATCAGAGGTAATGTAATATGCATAGTGGTAAATACATTTTCAAATGAAGGAATAATAAACAAAATGGTGACTAGAAAAAATATATTCATCATTAAAAGAAGAAATAAAGGGTAAGAAATAGCACTTATAACCTTTTGTTTCAGCTGCCTCTCCCAATCATAGTGACGGGATATATATTGTAAACTTTCACCCAAGGTGCCCGCTGCTTCACCACTTTCTAGTAAAGCCAAAGCAATAGGAGGACATCCTTCACTTCGTAAAGCTTGTGATAAAGTCTGACCACGCTCTATAGATTCATATAAAGCTGTATAGAGTAGTCCTCGTTTCCCCTGGCAGAGTAACTGTAAGGCACGCCGTAATGGAACACCAGATTCAATGAGTAGACCTAATTGATAAGTCACATCTACCACCATAGTATGATTCCATTTATGTTTCTTTTTTTCATCCTGTAACGATATCCTATAAATTTTATAGCCATCCCGTTTTAACCGTATTGCAATTTCCTGTTCTGAGTCACCCCACATCAAACCTTTTTCTGTTTTATCTTGATTATTTTTTACGACATATTCATAAGCCTCCATATATCCACCTACGATAATTGTTGATCAAGCAAGGTATGTAATTGTTGTTGAGCTCCATATTGTGCCTTTACATCTCGCACAGCCATTTCTAATGTTTTCATTGGTAGTTGTGTTTCTTGAATAGAAATGATTTGTGGTTCCTTACGGGTCCGTATCAAATTTGCTACTGCATGGGTATTTAGCAAAATATCACGAATAGTAATGAACTTTTTATTCCATCGAAGTAAACGCTGACATATAACGGCTCGTAACACTTGAGATATTTGATTGCGTACCTCTTCTTGTTGCTCCCCAGGAAACAGAGAAATCATGCGATGAACAGCCATCACTGCACGCTGTGTATGCATGGTCGCCATTACAAGGTGACCAGTCTCTGCCGCATGAAGTGCCGCTTCAAGGGTTTCTCGATCTCGAAGTTCGCCTACCATAATGACATCCGGATCCTCTCGTAAGGCGTCTCGAATACCATCTGACATAGTATTGATATCAGCACCTAATTGTCGTTGATGGATCAAAGACTTATTAGGTGCAAACTCAAATTCTATGGGGTCCTCTAAGGTAATAATGTGACGCTCCATAGTCTGATTAATATAATCAATACAACAAGCTAAGGTAAAACTTTTACCACTACCTGTAGGGCCACAAACAAGCAATAAACCATCATGTGCTTCACATAATTTTTGTAGCAGTTGCCCCTCACTATTGTCATCTAACTTTAGTTGTTGATGACAGAGTAATCGCAATGTACCACATATAGTCTGATTAGCTCGATATAGATGAATACGGATCCGCACACCACAACAGGAACAAGCCTCATCAAGCGACTGCCACTCATAGGAGGCTATACCACAACGGCGCAAGATATCCTCGATTAATTCTGTAGTACACATAAACGAAGTAGCCTTTAATCCATCACCATGTCGCAAATAGATAGGCTGCCCACATTGTAGATGAATATCTGTTGATGATAATTGTATTGCCTTTTCTACAATAGTTTCTAAACTTTCACTCTTACAACATAAGTCCACAACGATGCACCTCCTCTATAGATGTAACATGCTGAGATACGGCCTCACGAGCAGACTCTTCTAATGACAATAATAAATGTTTTTCTAATTGGTCCCAATGAGCCGAATTAGCTGGTATTTCTAAGTATTCAAATAAAGCAGTCCGTCCTTGATATACTGTACCATCGAATTTTCGTACTAGCCGTTGTGCAATAGCTCCCATTAATGTAGCCCGTATTAAATACGGCTCTACCCCCATATCCATGAGTCGTGTTACAACGCCTATAGCTGTATTGGTATGTATAGTAGATAATACACGATGCCCCGTTAAAGCAGACTTAACGGCTAACTCTGCGGTCTCCTTATCCCTAATTTCACCAATCATAATCGTATCTGGATCTTGCCGTAATACAGACCGAAGACCTTTGGCAAAGGTAAAACCAATCTTTTCATTGATACCAATTTGGATAGCCCCTTTTATTTCAGCCTCTACAGGATCTTCGAGACAGATTAACTTTGTTTCCTCTAGATTAAGCATGCGTAACATGGCGTATAAGGTGGCTGTCTTACCACTGCCAGTCGGCCCACAGATAAGCAACAAGCCATAAGGACGTTTCAATAATTGTGCAATATGCTCAAAAATATCTGTTCGCATCCCTAGCGCTTTTAAATCTTTATGGCTCCCTTCATTCCCCATAAGGCGACATACTAAGGTTTCTCCGTATAGGCTAGGCAATGTAGACACACGCATTGTTACAGACTTATCTTTATGACTCCAAGCCCAACGACCATCTTGGGGTAAACGCTTCTCGCTAATATCTAGAGAACTACACACCTTGATACGGTTAATAATGAGTTCAGCCTCCTCAAAGGATATAGTCATGTAATGTTGCAGCAGTCCATCTTGTCGTAACCGAACATGAGCACCACTTTTAACGGGATCAAAGTGGATATCGCTTACATGGTGTTCTAAGGCATACAAGATAATATCGTCTAATGTTACGTCTACATACATGGTCACCTCCAATACCTTGCGGTATGTTTTTACCTCACACTAGCGTATGGCGTTATAGGTTTCGACATCAGCCTCTAAATCCCTCTTTTATTTTTAAAAATCCACGAAGCGAAAACTTTTCTATTTTGGGCATACAAAAAAGGCGCCCCGTAGGGCGCCCTTATTAGACTTTTAGCTAAGACGATTTTTATTTTAAGTTATAGAAAACGTCATTACCTTTATATTGTGCTGTTTCGTATAACATTTCTTCAATACGAAGCAATTGATTGTATTTAGCTACACGTTCAGAACGAGCTGGTGCACCAGTCTTAATTTGACCAGCATTTACAGCTACAGCAATATCAGCGATGAATGTATCTTCTGTTTCACCAGAGCGATGAGATACTACACAAGTGTAACCAGCGCGTTTAGCAAGTTCCATAGCGTCGAATGCTTCAGTGAGGGTACCGATTTGGTTAACTTTTACAAGAATAGAGTTACCTACACCAAGTTCAATACCACGAACTAAACGTTTTGTGTTAGTTACGAATAAATCATCACCAACGAGTTGTACGCGGTCCCCAAGACGATCTGTCAATAATTTCCAGCCTTCCCAATCTTCTTCAGCAAGACCATCTTCGATGGATACGATTGGGTATTTGCCTACTAAGTATTCGTAGAAATCTACCATTTCAGCAGCTGTTTTAACTTTGCCTTCACCAGCTAGGTTATATTTGCCATCTTCATAGAATTCAGAAGATGCAGAATCAAGAGCTAATTTAAAGTCTTTACCAGGTTCATAACCAGCTGCTTTAATAGCTTCACAGATTACTTCCAATGCTTCTTCGTTAGATGCCAAGTTAGGAGCAAAACCGCCTTCGTCGCCTACTGCAGTGCTAAGACCTTTGCTATGAAGTACGGATTTCAATGTATGATATACCTCTGCACAGCTGCGAAGAGCTTCTGCGAAGGATTCAGCGCCTACAGGCATGATCATGAACTCTTGGATATCTACGTTATTATCCGCATGTGCACCACCGTTCAAGATATTCATCATAGGAACTGGTAACTCTTTTGCATTAAAGCCACCAAGGTATACAAATAGTGGCAGATCCAAAGATTCAGCTGCTGCACGAGCTACTGCCATAGATACGCCAAGAATTGCGTTTGCACCAAGGTTAGATTTATTATCTGTACCGTCAAGTTGCAACATCAAATTATCGATTGCCACTTGTTCTGTAGCGTCATAACCGATAAGAGCAGGACCGATTTTAGCATTTACATTATCGATAGCTTTTAAAACGCCTTTACCTAAGTAACGAGATTTGTCACCATCGCGTAATTCTACGGCTTCAAACATACCTGTGGAAGCACCGGATGGAACAGCTGCTGTGGCAATAGTGCCATCTTCTAAACATACTTCAACTTCAACAGTTGGGTTACCGCGGGAATCTAAAATCTCTCTTGCAATGACTTGTTCAATTACTGCCATTTTTTCACCTCATAAAATCTAATAGATTAGTTGTCTTCTGACAACCCTTATATATATATTGAGCTATATCATACATATAGTTAACTCTAATTAACCAGAAATATAGTGAAAGTTCTATATTATGCTTTATGTACTAAACTATGTCCTGTCATGGCTGTTGGTTGTTCTATACCAGCCAAGTCTAATAATGTAGGCGCAATATCACATAGTTTACCAGCTTCTAGTGTAGCTGTTTTAAGTGTGTCGCTCATTAAAATTAAAGGAACTAAATTCGTAGTATGTGCCGTATGCACCTTACCGGTTTCATGGTTGACCATAAGCTCAGCATTGCCATGGTCTGCTGTAATCAACAGATGACCATTTTTGCTGCGAATAGCCTCTACAATACGACCCAAACAAGTATCTACAGCTTGAACTGCTTTAACAGCGGCTTCAAAGCTACCCGTATGACCGACCATATCTGGATTAGCAAAGTTCAAAATGATCATATCATACGTTTCATCTTGAATTGCTTGTACAACCTTATCGGTCACTTCATAAGCGCTCATTTCTGGCTGTAAATCATAGGTTGCCACTTGAGGGGATTTTACGAGAATGCGGTCCTCACCTTCAAAGGGTTCCTCTTCACCGCCATTGAAGAAATATGTAACATGAGCATACTTTTCTGTTTCCGCAATACGCAATTGGCGATAACCACCTGCACTTAGAACTTCACCTAATGTTTCAGATAATGTATCCTTTTCATACACAATATGTACGGGCAAACCATCCTCGTACTTTGTCATAGTTGCCATATATATAGATAGTGGCTTCCGTTTAAAGCCATCAAAATCAGGTAACACTAGTGCTTTTGTAAGTTCACGACCACGATCTGGGCGGAAGTTACAGAATATAACCGCATCTCCATCTTTGATAGTCCCTGCAGCATCAATCACCGTAGGAAGCACAAACTCATCTGCTACATTTTTGTCATAGGACTGTTGTACCGCTTCACAAGCAGACCCAGCTGTTTCACCTTGACCATTTACAATGGCATTGTATGCCAATTCAACGCGGTCCCAACGATTATCGCGGTCCATTGCATAATAGCGACCACTAATTGTAGCAATTTTGCCACAGTTGAGCTCTGCCATATACGCTTCTAAGTCCTTTAAATAGCCTTGTGCACATTGCGGAGCTACATCACGACCATCGAGCAAAGCATGGACATACACATGCTCGATTCCATTATCATGAGCCCCTTTAATGACTGCCTTAATATGATCTAAGGAGCAATGCACATTGCCATCTGAAACTAGGCCTATAAGATGTAAGCTTTGCTTCTTAGCTACTTCGTATAGTTCCTTCATAACAGGACGATTATAAAACTCACCGGACTCGACATCTTTAGTAATACGAGTCAAATCTTGATACACGATGCGACCAGAACCAAGATTTAAATGGCCAACTTCAGAGTTTCCCATTTGACCTTCTGGAAGGCCTACCGCAAGTCCGGATGCTTCTAATGTTGTATGTGGATACATATCCCATAATCGATTAAAACAGAGCGGCTTCGCCTGTACTACAGCATTGGTTGTGTCTGATTTATCCCCCAAGCCAAAGCCATCTAGGATGACTAGCATTACGGGAGCCTCTAATTTAGCCATTTGTAACCTCATATTAAGCGCTTACTTGGTTTGCAGCTTTAATAATATCAATAAATTCATCGACCACTAAGGATGCACCACCTACGAGAGCACCGTCAATATTAGGCTCTCCAAGGATTTCTAATGCATTTTCTGATTTAACGCTACCACCATACTGGATGCGTACTGCATCAGCAGTTTCATTATCATATAGAGATCGAATGTAATTGCGGATTTCTTTACATACCTCTTCAGCTTGATCAGCCGTTGCTGTCTTGCCAGTACCGATAGCCCAAATTGGTTCGTACGCAATAATCAATTGGCTGACTTGCTCTTTCGGAATATCAGCCAAAGCCCCTTTAAGTTGTGATGTAATCCAGTCAATCGTATGACCTGTTTCACGTTGTTCTAAACTTTCACCAACACAGACAATAGGATTCAAATTATGATGAAATGCACTTTTAATTTTTGCATTAACGGTCTCATCTGTTTCACCATAATATTCACGGCGCTCAGAGTGACCGATGATTACATAATTAACGCCTACCTCTGTAAGCATAAGTGGTGAAATCTCACCAGTAAACGCACCAGCATCATGATAATCCATAGTTTGTGCACCTACTTCAATAGCTGTATTTTTCGTCAATACTACAGCACGTTCGATGGCTGTGAAAGGCGGACATACAACTACATCACAGAACAATTCCATATCTTGTAACACGCTGTTAAACGCTTCGATCAGAATTGATCCAGACGCAATGGTGCCATTCATTTTCCAATTCCCTGCAATAATGGGTTTTCTCATATTATGCCTCAGACAATGCAGCAATACCTGGTAGGATTTTGCCTTCTAAGAACTCTAAAGATGCACCGCCACCTGTGGAGATGTGGCTAATTTTATCCGCTAAGCCACTTTTTTCAATGGCTGCCACAGAGTCGCCACCGCCAACGATAGTCATCGCATCGGATTCAGCTACAGCTTTCGCTACTGCATTCGTACCAGCTGCAAAGTTTTCCATTTCAAATACGCCCATAGGACCATTCCAAATAATAGTCTTCATTGGCGCCAATGCCTCTATATAAAGTTCGCGTGTTTTAGGCCCAATATCTAATATCATCCAGCCGTCTTCGATTTGATCAACGTCTACAATTTTAGTATTAGCATCGTTGCTGAAAGCATCTGCTACTACAGCATCGATAGGTGTTAATAATTTAGCACCTGCTACGCGAGCTTCCATAACGAGGTCTGTAGCGATAGCTTCTTGGCCTTCTTCAAATAAAGAGCTACCAATATTGCAACCTTGTGCTTTAATGAACGCATTAGCCATGCCACCGCCGATGATCATTACATCAACTTTAGGCAAAAGGTTAGAAATAACAGAAATTTTATCTGTTACTTTTGCACCACCAATGATTGCCGCCATAGGTGTTTTAGGATGTACTACAGCTGCACTTAATGCTTCAATTTCTTTTTTGAGCAAGAAACCTGCTACCATAGGAATATAGTCAGCAATACCAACTACGGATGCTGCATTACGGTGAGAAACACCAAACGCATCATTGATAGCAACATCTGCAAGAGCTGCCAATTGCTTAGCAAACTCAGGGTCGTTTTTAGTTTCTTCGTTGTGATAACGCAAATTTTCAAGCATCAATACATCGCCAGGTTGTAATGCATTTACGGCTTCTTCAACCTTAGGACCAATGCAGTCATCTACGAATGCTACAGGCTTGTTGATAAGGTCAGATAAATGCTTAGCACATGGTGCCAAAGACATTTCAGGTTTGCGTTCTCCTTTTGGACGACCAAAGTGAGAAGCAAGGATAACCTTTGCCCCTTTTTCGATTAAGTAATTGATAGTAGGTAAGGCACTACGAATACGAGTGTCATCAGTGATGACACCGTCTTTCATAGGAACATTAAAATCAACACGAACAAATACTGTTTTATTATCTACTTGTAAACCTTCGATTGTTTGTTTCATCAAAGCCTCCTGATTATAAGCCTTTGCTTGCTACGAATGCTGCCATGTCGATAAGACGTTCGGAGTAACCCCATTCGTTATCATACCAAGAAACAACTTTTACCATATTGCCATCCATAACCATTGTTAAATCAGCGTCAACAATGGAGCTACGTGGATCGGAGCTGAAGTCACAAGATACTAATGGCACATCAGATACACCTAGGATACCTTTTAATTCGCCAGCAGCTGCTTTACGGAATGCTTCATTGATTTCTTCTTTAGTTGCAGGTTTTTCAAGTTCGCAAACAAGATCTGTAGCAGATACGTCTGGAGTTGGAACGCGCAATGCGAAGCCATCTAATTTACCTTTTAATTGAGGCAATACTTTAGCAACAGCTTTTGCTGCACCAGTAGTTGTAGGAATGATAGACATAGCTGCTGCACGAGCACGGCGAGGGTCTTTATGACGTGCATCAAGAATTTTTTGGTCATTAGTATAGGAATGAATTGTTGTCATCATGCCGCGTTTAATGCCGAATTCATCGCATAATACTTTAGCGAATGGAGCCAAGCAGTTTGTTGTACAAGATGCATTGGAGATAATGTGATGTTTTGCAGGATCATACATATCTTGGTTAACACCCATAACCATAGTTAAGTCTTCATTTTTACCAGGTGCAGAGATCAATACTTTTTTTACAGTAGGTTGATTCAAATGAACCTTTGCTTCCTCTGCATCACGGTATTTACCTGTGCATTCAATTACGATTTCTACGCCTTCTTCAGACCAAGGTAATTTAGAAGCATCGCGGTCATGGAATACGCGGATTTTTTTGCCATCAACGTAGATATTTTCTTCGTCGAATGTTACTTCGTTAGGAATTGTACCGTGTACAGAGTCGTATTTTAACAATAATGCAGTACCTTCATTATCACCAGTTGCATTAATTGCTACAACCTCAACGTCAGGATTATTAATCGCTGCGCGAACTACACATTTGCCAATACGACCAAAACCGTTAATACCAACTTTTACTGCCATTGTTAAATCCTCCTAATAACAAAAAATATTCTAACTAAATTTCAATTTAAAATGTATAACTACTAATTCGCCTATAAGGCAGAAATTTGTAACAATTGACGCATCCCCTCCGCTGCTTGCTCATCGATGATGAGTATACCTTTGCGACAAGCTCGCATCACACCTATGATAGCGCTCGCTTTTTCTTGTCCACCAGCTACAGCAATAACATTGGGAACCTTTGCTACATCGGGAAGTGATAAACCAATATTATTAGTAGAATAAATTAACTTACCCTCAATGTCACAATATTGACCAAGTGCTTCACCTACCGCATGATTATCTATCAACTGCTTACGCACATCATCAGCAATATGGCGCTGATCTGCCATGCGCATTGCAGTACCAATACCAAATAATAGTACGTCAGTCCTACTAATGAGATCTCCAATTTCTTTAATTTGCGGTTCACAAGTCATGAGCATATGTAATGAGTCTTGTGAAAGTCCATCAGGTAAATGGAGCATCTTATAGGACCCGCGAAGTCTTTCAGCTAACACAGAAGCGATTACATTAGCTTGGTACTCCACTACCTCACCAACGCCACCCCGGGCAGGTACAACAATAGGATTAAATGGTAATACTGGCATCTCTTCAGCTACTGCAGCCATTGTACTGCCACCACTGATGGCGACTACAGAGTCAGGCTCTAATAATTCCTGTAATAGCTTTGCTGCTGCAAAACCTAACTTTTTAACCATCAAGGTTCCTTCAGTAGGAGTGATGATAACCCTATCGATATGAAGTGCTTCAGTCAATCGATGTTCTAGCTCGTTAATACGATCTAATTCATTTAAAAAATTTCGCAACTTTGGAACAATTGCATGTCCCTCATCAGTGAGAAAAATCCCTGGTTTATAAATGTCTACAAGACCATTAGCACGCATTAACTCAATATGACTTCGTACGGTTCGCTCAGGAAGGTCCGTTGCAGTAGCTAATGTCCTACGGCCTATAGGCTCTTCATAAACAAGGTGGTTTAGTATTTTGTATCGCTCCTTCAATACGCTAACAATTTCAGGAACAATACGTTCACATATCATTAGAAATTCGTTCATCGGGTCCCTCCTTTACCCGTTTGGATTGCATGAATCGTTTTTCGTCCCATGTGAACAAAATCCGTCCCACCTAAAATAAAAAAATACTTTTACATTTGTATTGTATACCCTATGTGAATTTTATTCAAGCAAAAAAAACGCCCAATTAGGGCGTTTTCTATATAAATTATTATTTAGACTGATTGGTACTGTCTTCAAAAGGTTTTAATTCCATTGAGGTTAGTTCATATTCTCCATTGATCTCATCAGTGTTATGTTCAGATGAAAATTCTGATAAATCAGATTGACAGTATCGACACTTAATAGCTTCATTACGAATAAATTCCCCACAATATGGGCATTTCTTAAGATTATTATCTTTAACCTTAACACTATCATTATCCTTAAGTGAAATAGCATGAACTAAAGCAACAATCCACAATAAATTACTATAAATCAGCCACAAGAAGAAGGAACGTCCTTTTTTATTTGCAATAATTGCTGGTATTAAAAATAAAGCAGCAATCACTGGAATCATTGACATAGGTTTTGTCCATATTGGATTATAAACAAAATCCATGTAACCATCAACAACTATACAAGAAATAATAAACCCAAATATACATTTTATAATGATCATTTTAATACTTCCCCCCTACAAAATTCCCCTTATTTTGTACCGAAGATACGGTCACCAGCATCCCCTAAGCCAGGCAAGATGTAACCATGATCATTAAGTTTTTCATCAAGTGCTGCTACATAAATAGGTACATCAGGATGTTCTTTATTTACAGCCTCTACACCTTCAGGAGCAGCCACTAAGCACATTAACTTAATATGCTTAGCTCCTTTTTCTTTTAACAATGTAATAGCTGCTGCTGCACTTCCTCCAGTAGCAAGCATTGGATCAGTTACGATAAAGTCTCGTTCGCCTACGTCAGATGGTAGTTTACAGTAGTATTCTACTGGTTTCAAAGTTTCAGGATCACGGTACAAACCGATATGACCAACTTTTGCAGTTGGAATTAAACTAAGCATACCATTTACCATACCTAGACCAGCGCGAAGAATTGGAATAATACCCAATTTTTTACCTGCAATTCGTTTGCCAATCATTTTAGTTAATGGTGTTTCTACCTCCACATCCTCAAGTGGTAAGTTGCGTGTAATTTCATACCCCATCAACATAGTAATTTCATCAAGTAGTTCTCTGAAATCTTTAGAGCCTGTTTGTACGTCACGCATCAATGTAACTTTGTGTTGAATCAATGGATGTGTCATAACATTAACTTTCATGACTGTCCTCCTATAAAACAATATACATATCCCATTCTAGCTATTAACTATCATATTTACTCTATCACAGATTAGAAAATCATGCCATAAAAATATTAAAAGGGATGTGCCGAGGGCACACCCCTTTTATACTACCTATAAACTTATAGGACTATAAATATATAATGTAATTTTAATGTAATCGATTAGTACAATGGATACGCTTCACAAAGTGTAGCGACACGTTTACTAGCTTCTTCATGGACCGATTTATCTTCAGGATTTTTAAGGACCACTGCAATAATATCGGCAATTTCTTCCATATCTTTCACTTGCAAACCACGTGTCGTAAGAGCTGGCGTGCCAAGTCGAATGCCGCTTGTTACAAATGGGCTAGCTGGATCAAATGGAATTGTATTTTTATTACATGTAATACCTACTTCATCGAGTAAGTGTTCAGCCTCTTTACCAGTTAAACCAGTATTACGAACATCTACAAGCATAACATGAGTATCTGTACCACCAGAAACAATTGTTAAGCCCTTTTCTTGCAATGCTGCAGCCAACGCTTTTGCATTGTCGATGACTTGTTGTGCATATACTTTGAACTCAGGTTGTAAAGCTTCACCAAATGCTACGGCTTTAGCAGCGATAACATGCATCAAAGGACCCCCTTGGATGCCAGGGAAAATGGCTTTATCGATTGCTTTAGCATACTTTTCTTTGCAAAGAATCATACCACCACGAGGACCACGCAATGTTTTATGAGTTGTTGTAGTAACGATATCAGCATATTCTACAGGATTTGGATGTAAACCTGCAGCTACAAGGCCTGCGAAGTGAGCCATATCTACCATGAAGATAGCATCAACTTCATGAGCTACATCAGCCATTTTTTTGAAGTCGATTTGACGGCTATAAGCACTACCACCGGCAATAATCAATTTAGGTTTTGCTTCCAAGACAATCTTGCGGAACTCATCATAATCGATTTGTTGTGTTTCTGCATCTACACCGTAAGGTACTACGTTGAAATATGTACCAGATACGTTAACAGGGGAACCATGAGTTAAGTGACCGCCATGAGACAAGTTCATGCCCACAATAGTATCACCTGGTTGTAATAATGCGAAATACACGCCAAAGTTTGCTTGAGAACCAGAGTGAGGTTGCACGTTAGCATGTTCTGCACCGAACAAGCGTTTTGCACGTTCAATAGCTAATGTTTCAATAACATCAACATTTTCACAACCACCATAATAACGTTTACCAGGATACCCTTCTGCATATTTGTTAGTCAATACGCTACCTTGAGCTTCCATTACTGCTTGAGAAACGAAGTTTTCAGAAGCAATCATTTCCAATTTGTCACGTTGACGTGCCAACTCCTGATTGATAACAGCTTGAATATTAGGGTCTTGTTTTTCTAAGAAACTCATAAGTATCCTCCTCATGTAAATATATGCGTATAAGGTAACGATGTATTACTTCTCTAAGGCTTTAATCTTTTCCACACGGCGTTCATGACGGCCACCTTCAAAATCCGTTGCCATCCAAATAGTAACGATATCCTTTGCAAGGCCGGGGCCGATAACGCGTTCCCCCATTGTGAGAATATTAGCGTCATTATGTTCACGACATGCATGCGCAGAGAATGTATCATGACAAAGAGCAGCGCGAATACCTGCAATCTTATTTGCTGCAATACCGATACCAATACCAGTACCACAAATTAAAATACCTCTGTCTACTTGACCAGATACAACCGCATTTGCTACAGGTACAGCAATATCAGGATAGTCGCAAGAATCAGCTGTATGACAGCCAAAGTCCTCTACTTCATGTCCCAATGCATTTAACAATTCCTTAACGGATGCCTTTAAATTTAATCCGCCATGATCACAACCGATTGCAACTTTCATAATTTCATCTCCTACGCCTTCTGAGGCACTGATGCAAGACCAGCCTCTACTAAGTGATAAATTTGTTCCGCACATTGATTATATACGGTTTGATCAGATCCATATGGGTCCGTAACATCACCATCTTGACCACCCCACTCGGAAATCGTTTTGATTTTACTTTCCTCAAATGGAAATTGGCGAAGTAGTACAGATTTATGATCTTTCGTCATACCAATGATAAGATCTGCTGCATTCACGAGTTCCATCGTCAATGGTCTCGATTCATGATCAGAAATATCTGCAATGGAACGGACGGCTTCCACGGCTTGTTCAGTTGGTTTTGCGCCATAAGCGGCAAATAACCCAGCCGATACAGTGGTAACATCCTTATGTTGCTCCGCTGCAAGTACCCGTGTAATACCTTCAGCCATAGGGCTACGGCAAGTGTTACCGGTACACACAAATAAAATATTCATAATAACATCCTTACTTAATCACATTTTGTGATTACTTTATACATTATAGCAAATTCATCCAATATGTAAAGACATATTTCTATTATCAGTGGACATTTTTATGCTAGTAAATTTACTTATAAATGATATGATGACTCGATGCCTTCTCCATACGATTCATAATAGCAACACCAAAACCGTCATCATCAACACCTTCTGCCAAGATTAGGGTAACATGATTTTCATTAAAATGTAATAGACTTTTGTAAAAGTCATGACCTAATGATAAAGCATCACTATGATGGCCAAAACAATGGCATATAAAGCGTGTATCCCCTTTAATCAAATTATACGTTTCATGACTTACCAAACAACCTATGAGACCTTCTACCTCTGCAGAAAGCTCTTTGAAAGTACTTGCTACATCTTCTGGACTGCCTACAACAACTGTCATAGGTGCATCAGGAGCATAATGGGTATACTTCATACCAGGAGCTTTAGGCTTAGTTGTTGCATTAACGAGAGCAGTATCATACTCAACCGTAGACACAACATCTTCTAGCTGTGCTTTTGTAATTCCACCAGGTCTCAATATAATGACCTTATCATCATGAACTTCCACCACAGTAGACTCTACACCAATCGTACATGAACCAGCATCTAAAATATAGGAAATACGGTCCTTCATATCATGGTAAACATCTTGTGCCGTTGTGGGACTTGGCCGTCCAGATATATTAGCACTAGGAGCCGCTATAGGTACACCAGCACGCTCTAATAAAGCTCGACAAAGCTCATGATCAGGGCAACGTAAAGCAACACGAGGTAACCCGCCTGTAGCACGATTTGGCACTAAATCTGATTTAGGCAATGTGATTGTCAACGGACCAGGCCAGAACGTATCCATTAATAATTGTGCCGTATTTGAAACCTCTGTTACTAAAGGTTTTATACTTTCACTATTAGGAACATGTAAAATAAGTGGATTATCGGAAGGGCGGCCTTTAGCGGTGTAGATTTTATCCATCGCCTCCGGATCCAACCCATTAGCACCTAATCCATATACAGTTTCTGTAGGAATGGACACTAATTCGCCATTACGCAAAGCGCGAGCAAGCATATCTAGTTCTTGATCTGATGGATTTGTAATAATTTGAGTATCCATATTATCCCTCATACACAGCTGTTATAACGCGATCATTTCCACCAAGGTCAGTAATACATCGAATATTAGAATACTTCCCTGTTTCCTCTAATAAAGACTTTACAGCCTCAGCTTGATCAAAACCTATTTCAAAAGCTATACGGCCTTGCGATTTTAAATATTTACCACATGATTTAGTCAAAATACGATAAAAATCAAGTCCATCTTCACCACCAAATAAGGCAATATGAGGCTCATTTAACACGTCCTGAGACAATAATTCAGCATCCCCTGTACAGATATATGGTGGATTCGATACGATGAGGTCAAACTTCTCAGTTTTACCTACCAAACCAGAAAACATATCGGATTCTATAAATTGAACACGATCATTTAAATTAAACCTTTCACAGTTTTCCTCAGCCACTGACAAAGCGTCGATAGATATTTCAAGTCCTACTCCACACGCATTCGGCAAGTAGTGTAATAGACTTAACAATATCGTACCAGGACCCGTACATACATCGAGTACACGCATATCGCTATCTTTTGGATATGTGCCTAGTACATACTCAATCAAAGTTTCTGTATCAGGTCGAGGAATCAATACTTTATCATTAACCTTAAAGGTCAATCCCATAAAGTCCTTTTCCCCAATAATCGCCGCTACACAGTGACCCTTAGCTCGTTCTTGAACGAGAGGTCTAAAAGCATCAAGTTCCTCTTGAATAAGCGGTTGGTCATAATGGGTATATAGATAAATACGATCCTTGCCTAAAATGTGAGAAAGCAGTACTTCCCCATCAAGTCGAGGTGTATCCATCTCCTTGCTTTGAAAGTACTGCTCTGTCCACTGGAGAATACGACCGATTGTCCAAATCTCCTTATGCATTTGTATTAGCCTCCTGCATTTTTGCCGCTTGGTCTGCAGCATTTAAGGCTTGAATAATTTCATCAAGATCGCCATTTAAAATAGCATCTAATTTATATAATGTTAAGTTAATACGATGATCTGTTACGCGACCTTGTGGATAGTTATAGGTACGAATACGTTCACTACGGTCACCTGTACCAACTTGGCTCTTACGGTCTGCTGCCATGCTAGAAATGGCCGCTTGTTCAGCTTGGTCTTGTAATTTAGCGCGCAATACACGCATAGCTTTTTCTCGGTTTTGTAATTGAGAACGTTGGTCTTGACATGCTACAACGATACCAGATGGCAAGTGTGTAATACGAACAGCAGACTCTGTTTTATTGATATGCTGACCACCTGCACCACTCGCACGATACGTGTCAATTTTTAAGTCTTTTTCATTAACTTCAATATCAACATCTTCCATTTCTGGTAATACCGCTACTGTAACGGTAGACGTATGTACACGACCTTGTGTTTCTGTAGCAGGTACACGTTGTACACGGTGTACACCAGACTCAAATTTCATTTTAGAGTATACATTTTCACCATCAACAGAGAAAATAACCTCTTTAAAACCACCTAGTTCAGGTTCATTAGCATCGATAATTTCACAACGCCAGCCTTGGCTCTCCGCATATTTTGTATACATACGAAACAAATCGCCTGCAAACAATGCCGCTTCATCACCACCGGCACCACCACGAATTTCAATGATAATATTCTTATCATCATTAGGGTCCTTAGGCAATAAAAGGATTTGTAATTTCTCTTCTAATTCCTCTTTTTGAGGTTTTAAGTCTTTCAATTCCTCTTGTGCCATTTCGCGGAATTCGTCATCCATGGATTTATCTTCAATAACTTCCATAGCTTCATTAATACCAGCTAATACTTTTTTATAAGTACGGAATGTTTCAACTGTTTCAGATAATTGAGCATGTTGACGTGTTAATTTACGCCATTCATCTTGGCGAGCAATGACTTCAGGGTCACTGATGCGCTGCTCAAGATCCATAAATTTATCTTCAATAACTTGTAATTTATCAACTAACATGTTTATTCCTCTTCATATGCGTCACTCTCAGGAGGACGAACCTCTTCTAGAGCTCGTATAGCTACTTCAATTTGATCATCTTCTGGCTCACGAGTCGTCATGTATTGCAATACAAGACCTGGTTTAATGATAGCTTTCACAAAGGAATGCTCACTACGTCCAGCAAGACGAATGACCTCGTACGCAATACCAGCTACAACTGGCATGAGAAGTACGCGGCTCACAATACGTTCCAACAAATTAGGCCATCCTAAGAAGGCAAATACAAATATACTCACCACCATAACGATAAGTAGGAAGTTTGTACCACATCGCGCATGTAAGCGACTTTGTTGACGAACGTTTTCTACAGTTAGAGGCAAATCTAGTTCATAAGTATGAATCGTTTTATGCTCTGCCCCATGATATTGGAAAACTCGTTGAATATCCTTCGTGAGACCAATCCCCCAAATATAAAGTAGGAAAAGAACTAAACGAATGACACCTTCAATGAGATTTAATACTACATGATTATCCTGTACACCAGGAATGAATTTTACGATAAATGTTGGCAATGCCAAAAATACAGCTATCGCAAAAATTGTTGAAATAACCATGGTAATGGCAATTTCACTATTAGACATTTCTTCCTCTTCATCACCAGCGGCCTTAGCGGAGAAGGATAAAGCCTTCATGCCAATCACTAGAGATTCGTAGAGAGCTACACAGCCACGAAGAAATGGTTTTTTCAAGATTGGGTATGTGTCAACAATGGATTTAGTAGCCTCTTTTTGGACTACAATAGTTCCCGCAGGCTCACGTACGGCTGTTGCCGTATAGCCAGGGCCTCTCATCATGACACCTTCGATCACAGCTTGTCCACCGACAAACTTTTTAATACGTTCTGCGTTCACAAGAGCTCCTCTCATAAACAAATATAGGCAGAGCCCATAGCCCTGCCAATAGATGCTACATTACATGACAAATTATTTGCCGTAACGTTTGTTAAATTGTTCAATACGACCACGAGCTTGAGCTGCGCGTTGTTGACCTGTGAAGAACGGATGACATTTGGAGCAAACGTCTACGCGAAGGTCACCTTTTACAGAGCCAGTTTTGAATGTGTTGCCACAACTGCAAGTTACTGTAGCTTCTTTATAGTCTGGATGAATACCTTGTTTCATTCTATACACCTCTTTCCAGCAATCAATATTATTCTTATAGATTATAGCATGACATATGCGCAAATGCAAGTTGCCAATGCTATTCCTTGGAGGCTTGTTTTTCTTCAATAGATTCCGCTAGAATAGTCTCCAAGTCGCTTTCATTGAGGATATCTCGCAATGCAATAAGCTCCTCTAAAGAAAGGGTAATACCCTTCTTCATGCTTGTATATTCACTATCCCAAGCACGAAGATCAAACTTAGGATTGTATTTGCCCCAACTAGTACAAGTTAATTGTTTTTTCCAACCATCTTTATCTTCAGATAAAGTACCGATAACTTTGAAGATTTCAAAATTAATAACTGCCATGGCTCCTCCTTTCTTACACATTCGTGTACTATGTTTCATAGCTACTATATTTAGTAGTTCGTATTTTTTAGGATACGCTATATTTTAAACTAAAAGTTTAAGATTTACAATTCTTTTTTATAGTCGCTGTAATCTTCAATATCAATAGATGCTGTAGGCGGCATAACTTGTGCACCTAATGAATCTACTGTCTTTTTCCAACTCGTTGTAGCCTCCGTAACAGCCTTGATATATGCCTCGTCAGCAGCCTGTACAGATTCAATTAGTTGGGCTTCATCCTTTACATCTAATACGCGACGACGTACGCTGCTAAGCATATAGCCGAAGGATTCATCTGTTTGAACAAGCATGGAGATTTCTTGAATTAATGTTTGCCCCGTAGTGCTACAGAAATAGGCATACCACATATATGCTAATTCTGCATCAGGGAACATCCAATAAATATCCTCTGTAGGTGCCTCTGTAGTAATATCTACGTCAACATGATCCGTATAGCGTTTAAATGTAAGGAAATATGCTCCACTTTCAATTAGAGCATTACGACCTAATTCAGAAACACGGCTATCAATGCAGTAAATACCATCTTGACCCAAAGCTACATCAGTTTGAACACCTGGTAATAAAATAGAACGTAAAGACAATCCATAATTTAACACCGTAAATACTGGTAATTGAGCAAATACGCCATGAGGCAATGGAATATAGTTAATTGTTTTCCACTCATCCCCTACGCGTTCACGAAGACCAACACGCATCTTTTTAACATCATATTTGCCATATACAATTTCATAGGCTCCTAATGGAGTCCATTCACGAATAACTTCCACACGCTTTTGGTTCAAGAAGAATTGCAATGCCATATTGTTCAAACCCAATTGGTTTTGTGCCATTGTAGCAGGTAAGAATAATTGTGCAGTTCCTTCTGGAACAAGATTATGTAGTCCATTAGCCACTTCTTCCACAATATCTTCAGAGGATTGGAACATACCAACCGTCCCCGTAAAAATATGATCAAAATAGCTACGATGAGGCCATTGATTAATAATTTGAGCCATTGGATATAAACGTGTCAAAATGCTATAACACACTGGAGAAGCCGTATAAAGAACGACTTTTTTATCTTCATATGATTGAAGAATCTCTTCAATCATACCTGCATATTCTTCTACATAAGCGTAGAGAACGAGTTCTCCCGTTTTGCTATGAGATTCGATACTTTCACGAACAGGAGTCTCCCAAATAGTGCCGACGTCGAGTCCATCTAAAATTCCTGTATCGCTAATGAAATCAAACAATTCCACTCTAAAGGATGGTCCATAAAGAGTTTGGAATGTATTCAAATCATATGGTACAGGACCAAAGGATTCTACTGTGGATTTTTCTGCTAACGTATATAAATCATCTGCCGTTACACCCCACTCACGGGAGCTAGCATTACTAGAAATCAATTGATCTAGCACTTTAAAACGCATTAATTCATTTACAATATCAATACCTTCAATACCATGTGCGGCACAAAGGGTAATAAATTCTTCATTGTTTACTTTCATATTAAACCTTTCCTGCAGAAGGACATACATGATTTAAGAAACATTCATCACACAAAGGCTTACGAGCCTTACACAATCTACGGCCATGATAGATTAACCAGTGATGTGCAGCAGCCCAGTCCTTTTTTGGGATTGCCTTTTGTAACTTTTGTTCCATCTCTTCCGGCGTTTTCGCAATACCTAATTTTAATCGATTAGACACACGGAATACATGTGTATCTACCGCAATGGCTGGTGTACCAAATAAAACAGATACAACTACATTTGCTGTTTTACGCCCTACACCAGGCAATTCAACGAGTTGATCAAATTTACGAGGTACCTCTCCATGATATCGGTCAACTAAAATCTGACAAGTAGCTATTAAGTTTTTTGCCTTGGACTTATAAAGGCCGCAATCTTTAATAAGAGTCTCTAACTTAGCAACTCCAATTTCAAGCATCTTTGCAGGATGATTAAGTTCAGGAAATAATCGTTTAGTAACAATATTGACCCGTTCATCCGTACATTGTGCAGATAAAACTACAGCAACTAATAATTCGAATTCATTTGTATACTCAAGGGCAGGTTTTGCATCAAAATAATGCTCTTGTAACAGTTTCAACTGCTCTGCCTTTATCGCTTTTGTTACACGCATACAGTTCTCCTTTCTCACCTGTGAAAGTACAGACGCGTACAACTTATATCTTACCATACGTATTCATTAAGTTCTATGTTATAATAAAACATGCTATTCTAATATAGAATACAGGAGGCGCATATGAGTAATATTAACGATACATTAAAACGAATAAATGAACTAGCTGCAAAGAAAAAATCTGGTCAAGAATTAACGACAGAGGAAGTAGCAGAAAAAAAAGAACTATACGAAATCTACTTAAGCTTCATTCGTGGTCAAATTACAAGCACCTTGGACCGCGTTGAATTTATAGACCCAGAAACAGGTGAAAGAACCGCTCCTAAACGAGCGCTTGAAAACTTGGCAAAAGAAGCTGATCAAGACATTAAAGAGCATAAAGATATTCACTAATGTAACAAATAAACAAAATTGATTACATTACTAATATTCTTTTTTATTTATTCAATCAAATTTATATCTACATACTAAAAACCACTTGATACATGTATCAAGTGGTTTTTAGTATAATTTACTTATGTATTATAATTTACCAAGACGTTTCATGGCATTATAAATTTTTTCAGCTAGACCTGTCATTTGACATTTAGGAATACCGCATGCTGCTATACGAATACCATTTGCTAATGCAATTACATAGATGTGCTCTTTTTTCAATTCTTCACAGATAGCATTCGCAGAGTCTGTAGGAATTGTAATAAAGAAGCCACCCCGGTAAGGTAACATAGGAAGTCCTACTTGTGCTGCTTCTTGTTTAAAGATATCAGCACGATTGCGAATTAATTGATAATAACAATTGCGTTCAGCTTCATATTCCTTAAACTTAGCTGGATCAGCCACAATATTGGCCATTGTACGCATTGCAGGACGACAAATATTAGACCATGTAGCACGACTTGTAGATTTGTTAACTTCAAAAAACTCATCAGCTATTTCTTCATCATCAGAAATCCCAATCATCGCACCAACGCGCTGACCATACATAGTGAATCCTTTAGATAAGCTATAACATACACAGGTGAGAATTTCTTTTGGCAAGTGACTAAATTTATTGAAGAACGCACGTACCTCATCTTTTTCACCAGAGTAATCAAGATATGCTACATCAATACCAATAATCACATTATTTCGACCAATAGCAACCAGATCCTTCAAGAAATTAAGGATAGAATCCCAATCTTTATCCTCAATGGAGTAGCCAGTTGGATTGTTACCAGGCGTATTAAAGATAACAACCACATTTGTTTGTTTAGCCGCCAATTCATTTACACGATTTTGGAATGCTTCATGGTTAAAGTTATTATGTTCATCAAATAAAGAATATGTAACAAGTGTACGACCTACATCACTACAAATCACGCGATAGGCACCCCAGTACCAATCCGCTGTTAATACTTCATCACCAGGCTCTGTGTAGTTATGAATCAAATGATGAATGCCACCAGTGCCACCTGCAGTAGCAATGCTACGAATATGTCCTTCTGGGCGGAAATTACCAAAACATTCTTTTTCAGCAGCGCACAAAAAATCTGGAATACCCGCAATTGGTGCATAACCAACATGTTCAGAATCTGAAAGACTCAAATATTCTTCTTTAACGGTCTTAAGAAAAACTAAGTTTCCCTCTTCATCATGAATAGCACCTAAAGTACCATTTACAACATTCTCACGGCCATTTTCTTTAGCATCAGCTTGAGCTTGACCAGCAGTTACGAAGATCACGTCTTTTAATTTTTTTCCTTTTGCATGCTTTGCAGCAACACTTGTCATAACTTGCACCATCCTATCTGAAATGAATATTACATATTTATCATACCTAAACTGATTTAAATATACAACGTATATTCAGTAAATATATTGTATACATAGAAGATTTAACTAACTATTAGTAATTCAACACTTATTAAATATATATAAAATAAATTAAGTACCTTATTTAGGAAAAATAGTTAACAAATATACAAAAAACAGTAAATATATAAAAAAAGACCACTCAAAAGAGTGGTCCTTATCATCCTTAGAAGGAGTAGCCTACACCAGCGTGTAAACCTTTTGCAGTTTTATCATTGCTATCTACGCTATATTTATCATAGCCATAGTATACATTCAAATCTACATCAGGGCGTACTTCATATTGAGCACCTACTTGATAAGTTTGCTTAATATCATTACCCCAACCAGCCTTAGCAAAGCCGTTTACTTTATTAGTCAAAGGTACATGACCGATAACACCGGCTTGGAAACCAAGTTCAGTATCATTTGTACGAATCGCAGTACCTGCACCATATAGATTTACATTTGGATGTACCTTATAAACCAATGCTAATTGATGATCTTTAATATCGCCATTTTTTGCATTTAATTTATCGTAAGAGTATTGTAATGCAGCTTTATTGGAAAGGTCGTGTTGTAAAGAAACACCGAAACCATCATTGCTATTGCCACCACCGTTAGATACGTGTTGTTTAAAAGCATAATCAGCTTGTACTTTAGTGGATCCATCACTAATTTTTGTTACAGGCGCTGCAGCAAATGCACTGCCGGCTACAACTGTAGCTGCTAAAGTTAATAATACTAATTTCTTCATTTTTACCTCCTATACACATACCAACGGTATGTCTTAATAAGTTACTAATTGATAGGTATAATAATTATACAATCTATAAATTAGCGTTTCATGAATACAGGGATATCAGGGATACCACTGTTAGTATTTGTAGTGGATGCCGGACGGGATGTAGTTGTTGTTTTACCGAATTCAGGTACATTCTTAGTATTTGAATTAAAACCAGTTGCCACAACAGTAATTTGAACTGTATCGCCTAAGCTTTCATCGATAACAGAACCAAAGATAATATTTGCATCAGGATCCGCCGCTTCAGAAATAATTTCCGCAGCTTCATTAATTTCAAACAAGCTTAAGTTAGCACTACCGGAAATATTGAGTAAGATACCTTTTGCACCATCGATAGATGTTTCCAACAATGGGCTGTTAATTGCCATTTTCGCAGCGTCGGCAGCACGGTTTTCACCTTCACCAACACCGATACCCATCAATGCTTCGCCTTGTTCAGTCATGATAGTTTTAACATCTGCAAAGTCAAGATTAATCAAGCCAGGAACTTGAATCAGGTCTGAAATGCCTTTGATACCTTGGCGAAGTACATCATCAGCTGTACGGAATGCATCGCTTAAGGAACATTTTTTATCTACAACTTGCAACAATTTATCATTAGGAATAACGATAATAGTATCTACTTTTTGAGTCAAGAATTCAATGCCTTTTTCCGCTTGTGCACGACGGCGTTTACCTTCAAAAGCGAACGGTTTAGTAACGACACCTACTGTCAATGCACCGATTTCTTTAGCACATTCTGCAACGATAGGAGCAGCACCTGTACCAGTACCACCACCCATACCGGCAGTTACGAATACCATATCAGCACCTTCAAGAGCTTTAATAATTTCTTCGCGGCTTTCTTGAGCAGCCTCTTCACCGATTTGTGGATTTGCGCCTGCACCAAGACCTTTTGTAACCTTCTCGCCAATTTGAATCGTTACATCCGCTTTAGATAATTCAAGCACTTGGCTTTCAGTATTAGCGGATAAAAATTGAACACCTTTAAGATCGCTATCTACCATGCGATTAACAGCGTTATTACCGCCGCCACCAACACCGATAACTTTAATATTTGCAAAATCAGACATTGAACTTCCTCCTCTTATCGTTATCTATCGTATCAATATACGTCCCAATGTATCGATTTATATACTGACAATCTTATAACAATTACATTTATTTTACACTAAAATTTAAAAACTTTCCACTATATAGAATGTGATTTATTAGAATCGCTTAGTCATAATAATCTTGCGTATAGCGCCTACATTAATAAATACATGTAGACCAAAGCCAATAAGAGCTACGTAATATAAGTTAATTCCTATAAGGTCACCTACATATACAAGAATAACAGCTAACACAACATTTGAAAAGAACCCAAGCACAAAATTACTAAGATCAAAGGTTCGTTCCAATGCAGCCCGGCTACCACCAAATACAGCGTCTAGTGCAGCCAGAACAGCGACTGATGTGTAATTTGCATAACTTATAGGTATATGAAATGGTGAAAGCCACCCTAATGTAGTACCTACAATTAAACCAACAATGGCAAAGATATAAATATTCATTCTTTACCTCCTGTTTCATTAGGCTTTATATGTTCTTCTCTGAAGGTTCCTGTAAAAGCTGGAATAGCTATTTCATTTTCTTCCTTTATGGTTACCTTTATGCCCCAGTGTTTCAAGGAATCCACCACACCGCCTCGCATGGTGAGCGCAGAATTTAATGTTTTTGGGTCACCAATCGCTTTAACTGTAAAAGGCGCCCCAAAAACCTTACCATTCACAGTAATAGTCGGACCAGAGCATCGTATTTCAGAAGTCCCTATGAGACGTTGATCATTGATAGCTATCGCCTCAGCCCCACCAGCTCGCAATTCATTAACAATACGTAAAATATCTTCATCATGAATCACATATAAATTAGGATTTTCACCACTTTGAATAGGCTTTAGGCTATCCTCAATTAATACACTAACACCCGTACCTTTAACATTAGTTAAAGCTGCTTTCATCATCAACTGTTCATCTGCTTTAACATTGCTACTAGCACCAGACTGTTTAAGTTCTTCTATTTGTTTTAACAATGCATCACGTTCACTTTGAGCCTCTCGTAATTGTACGGCTAAATCACCAGCCCGTTGTAAACGGATATTTTCTTCTATATTATCTTGAGTCATCTTATATTGAGTAACAACCATGAAACCCAATATACAACTGACTAAGGCTATTGCCCACCGTTCGTGTCTCACGACAATCATCTACCTTTTATCTTCAACATGACCTTGTTTATCTTGTTTTTTTATCATCCTTCTTAGTAGATGAATTTTCTGTTGTCTTTGTTCCAGTCTGATGCTTTTTAACTTCCGGTATTACATCAGTTTTTATATATGGTGATGAAACATTAACATCTATATATTGTACATTGCTATGTGTTGTCTTAATATCTTGTAACATAGACTGAGTTAACTCGGCTTTTTTAGGTAAGTCTTTACTATCCCCTAATCTAATTTGCACCCCCGATACGGTATAAGCCATTATTGCATCAGGATCTCCTATATTGACTTCTGCAATAGTCTTGAAGGTGCTCTCATCAAGAGAGTTTAAGTATTCAAGAGCCGCTAAAATGGGCTTATCAACAACGGTATCACCTAACAAAATATTTCCCGCCTTAACACCTGATATCATTGGTACCGACGTATCTTGTATTGCAGGCTCTGATGCAATCACTTGACCTTTACTGTCAAGTGTTAAATAACCAAACTGAGCTGGTACAACTGCAACAGCTTTGCGCTCTATGACACGAACAACCATTGTAAATGGCAATTGATAACTAATTTGGGCCTCTTCAACCCGTAAGTCTTTCGCCAATCTAGTTTTTAATTTCTCTGTACTAATTTGCAATATATTTACAGGTTCATGAATATCCCCTGCTACCATTACATCTTGTACAGTTACCTTATCCGACCCTATAATTTTTAAGGATCCAAAAGGAATAGGTAGTGTAAACAATCCCACCAACACGAGAGTAACTGCACCACCGATTTTTAACACTCGTTTTCTAAATACAGCCCGTTCATCTTGAACAGGTGTAGAAGACTGCATCTCCCCAGAGTTGGATGGATGGTATTGCTTATCATCCATAGATAACTCCTTATGTTCTATTCAGCCCTTAAAATTTCCCTATACTAGCTGTTAATAGAATCTTTTCACATAATGTTGGAAAGTCAATTCCCATTTCTTTAGCTGCCTTTGGTACTAAAGACGTTGCCGTCATACCTGGCACAGTATTGTATTCTAGAACATACATATTATCTGCATGATCTGTCATAATATCAACACGAATAACCCCACTGCCTTGTACTTCGCGATACACAAGTTCCCCTATGCGTTGCATCTCAGCAGTCATTTCTTCACTAATAGGCGCAGGTACTAAATATTCTGTAGCACCTACAGTATATTTACTGGTATAGTCATACTCCCCAGAATGTGGACGTATTTCAATTACTGACAATGCCTTTCCGTCAAGAACGGATACTGTAAATTCGCGACCATCAAGAAATTGCTCTACTACAAGAATCGGATCATATTTTAGCGCTTCTGTAACAGCAGCCTCCAATTGTGCCTCATCACGAACGATGGTAACGCCAATACTAGAGCCTTGAGTAGCAGATTTCACCACTACAGGAATCGTAAACTGTCTACGAATATGTCCTATAATAGCTTCTGCAGATTCTAAATTACCATTAAAGGATTCAGAAGTAGCTGTTGGAATATTAGCCCCTTTGAAAACATCTTTGCTTACTTTTTTATTCATTCCTACCGCATGAGCCATGATGCCCGATCCAGTATATGGAATTTCTGCCATTTCAAGCAAGCCTTGTAATGCGCCATCTTCACCATAACGGCCGTGAATTGCATTAAATACAATCTCTCCGCCTAAGGATTCAATATCTTTTAAAACAGTACGAGGATTAAGTTCTAATGTTTGCGCATTATACCCTTTGCTTTCGAGTGCTTCCGCAATAGCAGCGCCAGTACGGCGAGATACTTCAGCCTCTTTGGAAGGGCCACCCATCAATACGATTATTTTTCTATCTTTCATTGTAAGCCTTCCTCCAATATAGCTAATAATTTGGGTCCATATTGATTAATAGAACCGGCCCCCATTGTGATAACCAGATCATTAGGTCGCACAATTTTTGCCAATACAGCCGGTATGTCGTCAACAGATGGTACATAATGTACAACCTTATGTGTAGCGGCTTCAACAGCGTCAGGAATAGTACGTCCATCGATACCTGCAATCGGATCTTCACCAGAACTGTAAATATCTGTCATATATATTTCATCAGCACTGGTAAAAGCAGTGGCAAATTCATCTTTCAATAAGCTTGTACGTGTATACCGATGCGGTTGAAACACACAAATAACGCGATGTTTTTCAAGCTCTTTTGCTGCTCTTAAGGTCGCTTTAATTTCTGTTGGATGATGTGCATAATCATCGACAACCCAGACTCCACCAACATGACCTTTTGTTTCAAAGCGTCGTTTTGCACCGATAAATTTACCTAACGCTTTTGTAATAAAGCGATTCTCTACACCGCAACATTCATGAGCCACAATAAAGGCTGCCAAGGAATTTAATACATTATGCTCTCCTGGCACGCGCAAGCTGATGCGGCTTATATTAATGCCTTTATGATATACATCATATACCAAGGAAGAGTCCACATAATGAATATTTTTTGCTACATAATCATTATTATCCTCTAACCCATACGTAATAAAAGTACGCTTTACGTGGCTCATAACATAACGAATATTTTCATTATCACCACATACGATAGCCTTACCCGTTTCTGGTAACGTTTTGACGAACTCACAGAAAGCGTTTAATAAGTTATCCATAGTTTTATAATGATCCATATGATCATCTTCAATATTAGTTATAACGATAGTATGTGGACGCAATTTCAAAAATGAACCATCGCTCTCATCCGCTTCCACAACTGAAAAATGTCCTTTACCAAGACAACTGCTACCTTTAAGATAATCTACTTCGCCACCAATAATTACCGTAGGATCCGCATTAGCCTCCACCAGAATTTGTCCAATCATTGAGGTTGTAGATGTTTTACCATGCGCACCAGCTACTGCTATACCATCTGTCACATCTAACACAGCCTTTACAATATCAGAACGGTGTAAAATGGTAATCCCTTGCTCTTTAGCAGCAACAATTTCAGGATTGTCTTCACGAATCGCTGTAGAACGAACTATGGCATCAACACCATTTACATATTCTTTATTATGACCGATATGCACTGTGGCACCCATATCTCTAAATTTAGAAATCACTGCAGATTCAGCTACATCTGAGCCAGATACATCATAACCTTTTTGAATCAAAATATTCGCTATCGCACGCATACCAGATCCACCAATACCGATAAGGTGAATCTTGTGAATACCGTCTAACATAAAACCTCTCCTTATTACTTTGCAATAGATAAAGCTAATTTTGCAATATCATGAGCCGCATTCGGTTTCCCCAATTGCAATGCTCGATCTCCCATTTGTGCCAACAAATCACGGTTGGCCATAAACATCTCGATTTCCCCTATTAAATCGTGAGCACTCAACATTTTATCTACAATCATATGCGCCGCCCCTTCTTGTACAAAGATACGTGCATTATAGGTTTGATGATCTTCCGCTGCATATGGATACGGTATCAATACGGATGGAATACCGCGAACTGCTAATTCCGCAAGACCTATAGCACCAGATCTAAAGACTGCTAAATCGGCTGCTGCTAGTGCTTTTGGCATATCATGTAAATACGGCAAAATCAAAGATGAACTACCTAAACCATCCCCAGCGGTAATACCTAATTGAGATAAAACAGATTCATATTCTCCGTTTCCCGTAATATGAATTAATTTAATACCTTCTACACCTTGGAAGTGTTTATGTACATCTATCATAGCATTGTTAATAGTTCTCGCCCCTCGAGAACCTCCAGCTATGAGTACTGTGAAGGTATCATCACTTAAGTTGAAATAGTTACGTCCCGCTGTTCTTGAATCAACTAACACATCTGGACGAACAGGATTACCAGTGTAGACTACGCGCTTTGCTTTAGAAAATGATGCTTCCGCATCCTTATAGCCTAAGGCTACCACATCAACAAAACGACTCAAAATTTTATTAGTAATGCCTGCTATGACATTCTGTTCTTGAATTAAAGTAGGAATATTGTGTAATGCTGCAGCCATGAGAACAGGACCACATACATAACCTCCAGTACCAATAACTACATCAGGTTTAAACTTACAAATTATGGCATTAGCTTTCACAATACCTAAAGCAGTTTTACCTAGCGTGACCATGGTACCTAATGATAATTGACGCTGCAAGCCTTGCACAGGAATTGTACTAAAATCAATTCCTTCTTTAGGAACTAATGTAGCCTCAAGGCCTTGTTTGGTGCCAACGTATAACACCTTTGCATCAGGGTTTTGTTTCATGATTTCTTTATATATAGTTATTGCTGGATATATATGTCCACCAGTACCACCACCTGAAATAATAATACGTTTCATTAATGGTGTCCTCCCTCTTGCAACATATGAACACAACGTTTAAAATCATCTCCACGCTCTTCAAAACAGCTGTACCAATCAAAACTTGAGCAAGCCGGAGATAATAGCACAATATCGCCCGTCTCTGCCAATTTATAGCCTTTCTCTACTGCATCCTTCATGGATAAAGCACGATAAATCGGCTTCACACCAGCCGTTTTTGCAGCCGTCTCGAAACGATCTGCCGCTTCCCCCATGAAAATAACAGCTTTAGTCTTCTCTTTAACTAACTCCATGAAATCTTCTAAAGGCGTCATTTTATCATGGCCACCAGCTAATAGAATAACTTGTTGATCAAAGGATTCTAATGCTTTAATCACAGAATCTACATTAGTGGCTTTGGAATCATTATAGAATGTGATACCACCAATCGTCTTAACGCGCTCTAAACGATGTTCAACTCCATGAAACTCGCTAATAATGCGATGAATTGTCTCTACGGGTACGCCCAACGCATAGGATAAAGCAATAACGGTCAATATATTTTCAATATTATGACGGCCTGGAATATGAATATCTTCATTTCCAATAACAGATTTTGCTATACCATCTTTAGCAATATAACATTGCCCATCAGCATAATAAGCGCCATTCTCTACAACTCGGTTTTGACTAATTTGTAAAATATGGCTAGCCGCACGGTGCTCCATATCGGCTACAATGGGATCATCAATATTAAGTACTAAAAAATCTGTACTCAATTGATTTTCAAAGATGCGTTCCTTAGCAGCAATATAGTTTTCCATCGTTTTATGACGAGCCAAATGATCGGGCGTAACATTGAGCATAATAGCCCCAATAGGTCTAAAATGCTTGATCGTTTCTAATTGATAACTAGATAATTCGGCTACTAAAAAACCATCTGCAGGCATAGAGTATGCCACTTCACTAAGGGAATCACCAATATTCCCACCGACGCGAACTGGTTTTCCAGAGCCTTCTAGAACCTTAGTTAATAAAGTTGTTGTCGTAGTCTTACCATTTGTACCAGTAACAGCTACGATAGGTGATTTAGATACTTCATAAGCTAATTCTACTTCGCTGACCACGTCAATACCACGAGCCTGTGCTGCTTTTACAATCGGAATATCTAAAGAAATACCTGGAGAAATAACGATACGATCCACGCCATCTAGCAAGGACTCATCTTGACATCCTGTAATAATAGTTACCCCTGCTGCAACGAGTCGTGTCTCCTCAGCCGTAGGCAGTGTCATGGGTTTATAATCATTTAACACAACATGCGCACCCACTTGGGCTAATACCCAAGATGCACCTATACCGCTGGCTCCAGCGCCAAGAACAAGTATATGTTTATCTCCGTATTCCATCTATATCACCTAAATTATCTACAAAATTAATGTATCCTGTCTAATAAGCATACCATTATTTACAACTTCCGTTAAGTATTATCTTATAAAGTTATAGTCGCTAAAAGCACACCAATAACGGCTAAAACAGCTCCACCAAACCAGAAACGATTAACAACTGTTTGTTCTGCCCATCCGGAAAGTTCAAAATGGTGATGAATAGGACTCATCTTAAATACACGCACACCACGTGTTTTGAAAGAAATAACTTGAATAATAACAGATAATGCTTCCATAACAAAAATGCCGCCAATCACCACAAGTAACAATTCTGTTTTAGTTAAAATAGCCATTGCTGCAAAGGCACCGCCTAATGCCAAAGAGCCTGTATCCCCCATGAATACTTTTGCAGGGTTCACATTATATACCAAAAAGCCAAGACATACAGCTGCTATAATAGCACCGAAGTACGCAACACTTTCAGCACCGATAGAATTTGTCATCGATACAGCCATCAGGCCAATAACAGAGAATGCTATCGCCGCCACTGCTGATGTACCACCAGCAAGACCATCAAGACCATCTGTTAAATTTACTGCATTTGTAGCTCCTACAATAATCAAGAATGCCAATACATAATACCCCCATCCCAATTGTAATTGTATATCTACAACAGGAATCCATAATGTGGTAGGAACAACCATAATCTCAGTAATGCAATAACAGAATACGGCAGCCAATATAAATTGTCCAAGTAATTTTTGCTTCGCTGTTAAACCAAGATTTCGTTTCTTTACTGCTTTTACAAAATCATCAAAAAAACCTAATAAACAATGACCCAGTGTTAAAAATAATAACATACCTGTGCCCACATTCCATGGTGCAAACAATGCCACGCCAATAACAAGGGCTACCATCATGAAAGCACCGCCCATTGTTGGCGTACCTGCTTTCGCTTGATGACTTTCAGGGCCTTCTTCACGAATACTTTGTTGTGCGTGCAAAGAACGCAACATAGGAATAGCAATTTTACCTAGCACTACCGTAATGATGAAAGTCGCTACGAAGGCTAACAGAATGTGATTTATCATATGAATCCTCTACTTATTAATAAATAGGACGGCTAGATATAACTAGCCGTTACCTATTATTCTCGATCCTTTAATTCTTCAACAACGCGCTCCATTCGTAAACCACGGGAACCTTTCACAAGGATAACATCCCCTTTTTCACGAATATCACTGTATGCGTTTGCCATTTCTAAATGACTCTTACAACGGAATGCAGTTAAACCTGCTTTTTTCGCTTCCTTTGCAATAAAGGCAGCAGCATCACCAAAGGTAAATACAACACTATATCCTTCTTCAGCAAGTAATTGACCAATTTCGCGATGTGCTTCTTCAGAGAAGTCGCCGAGCTCGAGCATATCGCCGAGCATTGCAATTTTACGTTTACCTTCCAATTGACCAAGAGCTTTAATCGCTTCAGCCATGGATGATGGATTTGCATTATAAGCGTCATTTAAGATAACAATATCTTCAAACGGAACGATTTCTTGACGCATTGGAGTTCCAGTAAACTCGCTCAAACCTTTACGAATTGTATTTGATTTTATGCCTAACACACGGCCTGCGACGATAGCCGCCAATGCATCATATACATTATGTTCACCAATCATAGGCAAGAAGATATCAAACACTTCATCATAACACTTACAGGTAAACTTAATACCATCTTTTTTATAGCGCAAATGACTACCAATACAGGTAGCATTACGTTCAATACCATACGTAATAGTTTTACCTTTAGCTAAGCTATCCATTGCTTTTACATATGGATCGTCCTCATTAAGGATAGCCACACTATTTTCAGGCAAGCAACGAATCAACTCACCTTTTGCTTCAGCAATGGCTTCGCGAGAACCTAAAAGTTCGATATGACTAGTACCAACATTGGTAATAATCCCCATCGTTGGTTCTGCAATCAACGCCAGTTCTTCAATTTGGCCGAGGCCACGCATACCCATTTCAACAACACAGGCTTCATGCTCAGCGGTCAAACGTAACAAGGTTTTTGGTAAGCCAATTTCATTATTATAGTTTTTCTCAGTTTTTAATACATTAAATTCTGTACCAAGTACGGCTGCCACCATTTCCTTTGTTGTAGTCTTACCAGATGAACCGGTAATAGCAACTACAGGAATATCAAAACGGCGACGATGATAACGTGCCAAATTTTGATATGCTACCAAAGTATTGTCTACCTCGATACAAGCAATGCCTTCTACAGCACGTCCTTTTTCAACGATAGCTCCTGTGGCACCTTTTTCAATAGCCGTATTGATAAAATCATGACCATCAAAAGTGTCGCCTTTTAATGCTACAAATAAAAATCCCGATTCAATAGTTCTCGTATCAGTAGATATATCTAAAAACTTAATATTGTCGGTATGTGCACTTGTCCCCTGTGTGGCTTCCACTACTTGAGACAATGTAAATTCTGCCATATTAAATCTCCTTGAGTGCTGCTCGCGCCTCTTCACGATCATCGAAATGAATCGTTTTATCCTTTAAGATTTGGTAATCCTCATGCCCCTTACCTGCAATCAGTACAATATCCCCAGGTTTTGCATTTTGTATTGCATGTTGAATCGCTTCCCGACGATCAACGATAACTTCATAATAAGAGCCTTCACGAAGCCCTTCTTTAACGCCTGCTTCCACATCTTTAACAATTTGTACAGGATCTTCTGTACGCGGATTATCAGATGTAACGTACACAACATCACCATATTGTGCCGCAATACGCCCCATAATAGGGCGTTTGGTTGCATCTCGGTCCCCGCCACAGCCAAAGACTACGATAATACGATTCTCTTGAATCGCCTTTGCTGTTTGTAAAATATTTTCTAAACCATCCGGTGTATGTGCATAGTCTACAACAACAGCAAATGGTTGACCTTCTTCTATCAACTCAAAGCGCCCAGGTACAGCGCTAAATGTTTTTAATGCTTTATCGATATCTTCCATGGAAATACCTTCCAAAAGGCACGCCCCAATAGCCGCCAATGTATTATACATATTAAATAAGCCCGTTGTATTCATAGCTACCGAATAGTCATGTCCGTCATAGGATACAGTGTAACGGCTAGATTTAGGAGTCATATCTACATCATGCGCATTCAGCGTACCATTTCCATCAATACTATAGGTAATGATAGGGGCTGTGGTTTTTTCAACAACCCGATGCCCATAGGCATCATCAATATTGATAACAGCACCCTTACCAGATTTTATTTGGTTTGGTTTGCTAATTTGTTCGAATAGTTTACATTTAGCTGCTAAGTAATTCTCAAATGTTTTGTGAAAGTCTAAATGATCTTGTGTAAGATTTGTAAATACTGCCGTATCATACTCAACACCAGATACGCGTCCTAAAGCCAATGCATGGGAAGATACTTCCATTACGCAATGTGTAACCCCCTCTTGCACCATTTGATACAAGATATGTTGTAAATCTACTACGTCAGGTGTCGTATTATGAATCGGATATGATGTATCACCAATCATAATATGAACGGTACCAATTACACCAACCTTATGACCTTGAGCTTTCAAAATATGACGAATCATATGACTCGTAGTCGTTTTACCATTAGTACCAGTAACGCCAATCATGCGCATAGAGTTGGCTGGATAATCAAAAAAGTACGGTACACAGACCATCATAGCCGCACGTGTATCTTCAACAGTGATAACACAAACATCACCACTTACCTCCACCGGTTTAGATACTAGTACAGCTACTGCACCAGCCTCAATGGCTTTATTTACATAGTTATGACCATCTACAGTGGCACCATCTAAAGCAATAAATAAACTACCTGCTTTTACAGCACGAGAATCAGCAGTAACATCTAAAATTTCAACAGCTGTATTACCTTCTACATGCGGTGCATGTAAGGTTTTTACTATATCTTGTAAGTGTTTCATATACAATCTCCTTTACACGCAAAGGAAAGCAGCCCAATACGAGCTGCTTCGCCTGCTAGTCTATAATTTGCTGTTTCTCTTGTACATTACGTTCAGTAACAGCGCTTTTTGTGCTATAAACAAAAGAATCAGGCAAAACCATTCCTAGTTGTTCTTCTGCGATTTGTTGGATACGTACAGGAGACTTCAAAGAAGCCACTTCAACGTCCAATGCATCGTTATCTTTTGTTAATTGTACTACAGCTTGCTGTGTTTTAACTACCTCATAGCCCAACTTTGTACTGTATGCATTCATAACCATCATGATAAGCAAGCATGCAACTAATGCAGCAATACCATATACAACTTGCCACATCATAGGGCTTAAATCTAAAGCTACGTTTGCACTACGTCTTCTTCCTTGTGCAATGACCAACATATCACCTTTTACTTGGCCCACAACAGCCTTTCTCGCTAACATAACACTTAACCCCTTCCAATTCTACAACTTTACTGCTACGCGCAATTTAGCGCTTCTAGCCCTCGGATTAACTTCAATCTCCCCTATACTTGGCTCTATAGCCTTATTTTTTGTCTTTACGACTGCCTTGTGATTACAAACACACATAGGCAATTGTGGAGGACATATACATGCGGTACTTAACTCTTTAAAAGTTTGCTTTGTAATTCGATCTTCCAAGGAGTGAAATGTAATAACTCCAATCTTTCCCTTTGGTTTTAACATCGATATAGCATCTACAAAACTATCATGCAAAATTGCTAATTCTCTATTTACTTCAATACGTATAGCTTGAAACGTCCGTTTTGCCGGATGAGGTCCATCTTGTCGCGCCTTTGCAGGTATTGCATTCTTAATAATTCTAACTAACTCACCAGTAGTAGTAATTCTTTTTTCTTGGCGTGCTTCAACAATAAACTCAACAATCCGTTTAGCCCATCGTTCTTCCCCATAGTCGCGGATAATTTGCAGTAATTGTTCACTGTCATATTCATTAATAATTTCCTCTGCCGTGAGAGGTGCATCTTTATCCATACGCATATCAAGAGGTCCATCATTCATATATGAAAAACCTCGTTCAGGGGTATCTAGTTGATAGCTTGATACGCCAAGATCAAATATAAAACCATCTACTTCATAGATGCCCGCATTTCGGAGGGCTTCTTTTAAGTTAGAAAAGTTTGTAGGTATTGTTAACACCTGACATTTCAAATCAGATAAACGCTGTCGAGCTACACTCAAAGCATCTTCATCTTGATCTAAACCTATAATCATGCCTTCTGGGTCTAGCATCTCGCCCACTGCGTGAGCATGTCCTGCCCCACCAAGGGTACAGTCCACATAAATGCCTTTTGGATTAGTTACGACGGAGTCCACCGTTTCACGTAAGAGTACGCTAGTATGATTAAATTCCATCATAGCCTCCTATAACATAATCCCTTCAAGCCCTTCAACTAATTCTTCCATGCTTTCAGCCACTTGCTCATCATAGAAATCGTATTTTTCACGACTCCAAATTTCAACGTGGTCCCCAGCACCTACAATAACAGCCTGTTTATCAAGGCTTGCATATTCACGTAGTGGTACAGGAATGAGGACACGACCTTGTTTATCATATTCAAGTTCAGCAGCACTACCAAAAACAAAACGTTTTAAGGCACGCACGCTAGCTTTAGTGGAGGATTGTGATTGTAAAGCAGTAGAAATTTTTTTCCACGCCTCTTCGGTGTAAATAGCCAAGCAGTTATCTAAGCCTTTTGTAACGATACACAAATCGCCTAGTTGTTCACGTATTTTCGCAGGTATAATCATCCGCCCTTTTGTATCAATAGTGTGATTATATTCGCCCATGAACATACGTATCACCGCCTTTCACTATTTCTTATCCACCACTATATGGTAAATTCTACCACAATTCCCCACCTTTCACAATAAAAAATCCATTTTTATCCCACTTTTTTATATTTTTCTTGTTTAATCTTTATTTTTCTCCGCTTTTCTACAATACATATGTTCGATTAAATATTTAAAACTAATCAATTTAAACCACTCTCCACCACAATGGTGAAATACCACTCCTCAGATGGATATAATCCCCACTTTTAGATGTATTATGTTTAGCAACTCATAAAAGTTAAAGATATTTAGGACTATATTCAAAAAAGCACAAAAAACCTCATCAATGTACAACACATACATTGATGAGGTTTTCCTCTATTTATATAGTTTTAATTATAGTATTAGAATTTAGATTCGATAGCCGCTTGAAGATCGCCTTTAGGTAAGAAACCAATTTTACGGTCTACTACTTCACCATCTTTTAAGATAACGAATGTAGGCAATACTTCAACTTGTAAGTTACGTGCTAATTCTGGTTCTTCATCAGCGTTTACTTTTACAAAGTTAGCTTTACCTTCAAGCTCACCTGCAATTTCTTCAATGATTGGCATCATACGTACGCAATAACCGCACCATGGAGCCCAGAAGTCAACAACAGTAACACCACCTTGGTTTACTAAATCTTGATATTCAGCAGTTTTTAAGTCTTTTAATTCGCTCATTGTACCCTCCTACGGTAATTGAACTAATACACAATCTTGAATGACATGCAAGTCTAAAGCATGTGCTTTTTCAACAACAAATGGTTTATCCGCCCCCGGTTGCAACCACACAATAGAAATGCCAAGTTCTTTGCATTCATCAAGTGCAGCTAATCCCGCTGCTTCTGGCACAACAAAATCTACCACAGCAGGCACAACGGGAAGTGCAGAAAGGCTAGAGTAACAGGTGTCTCCATCTATTTCTGCAATATTAGGATTAACTGGATATACTTCATATCCGTGATCTTTAAGACATTTATAAATCTTATAACCGAACTTTTCGGTTTTATGGGTAGCTCCAATAACGGCCCATACTTTTTGATCTAAAGCTTGTTGAATTGTCATTTCGACCACCTCTTATATACTATTATAAATAAATATCGAATATTGTCAATATATTATATCGAATTATATAGTTAAAGAATTATTCTCTTTTAGCAAGCATCCTATAACATAAAGCAATACCATTTTTTGCTCTATGCTTTGATTTCTATCTCAATCGTTTTCTGACTAAGACTAGGTAAATTTAAATCAATCTCAATTAATTCAGATAAACTGATTTCTCTACGACATAATGTATGCACTTCAACTAAGCCGCCGGCAATAGCTAGTTCACCTAAAATTCTATTAGGAGACCATTGACTTTCACGTAATTCACGAATAGTAATACTTTTTTGTCGTTTAGATAATTTATGCCCTTCAGAATCAATTAATAATGGAGCATGTCCATAAGAAGGTATTTGTATATTTTTAGATGTAAAACTAGATTGTAATGTTTTATATAAATATATTTGCTGCCCCGTAGTCTCTAGTAAATCGTCTCCACGAATGATCTCCGTTATCCCCATAGCAATATCATCCAGTACGACAGCTAAATTATAGGCATACATACCGTCACCACGACGCAATACATAATCATCTAATTCACCTTCCAAATGAATATGTTGAAAGCCTTGCCAGCGATCTACGAAATCTATATCACAGGAATTAACGGCTAAACGCAAAGATGGTTCCTTAGACGTCATATACTCTTTTATCAATGTATCCTCTAGATGACGACAGTGTCCATCGTATCGATGAATTATTTCCCCAACATGGGGCGCCGAAGCAATAGACTGGAGCCTTGTACGATTACAAAAGCAAGGATAAATTAGTTTTTCTAATGCAAGATGTTCTAATATGTCTCTATAATATGTTTGTCGCTCACTTTGCCAATACGTTGATTCTGGTCCACCAACACGAGGTCCTTCATCCCATTCAAATCCTAGCCACTCTAAATCATCTAATAGCGCTTCCCCTAACTCACGTTTAGAGCGTTGGGTGTCTATATCCTCCATTCGCACAACATACTGCCCTTTTTGTTGTTTCGTAGAAACATAAGATAAGAGGGCTATCCACACATTGCCGAGATGGATATATCCTGTGGGACTTGGAGCAAATCGACCTTTCATGATGCCCTCCTACAGTACAAAACAAGTGGCATATCCCGTAAATTTACACAGAATATGCCACTATAAATAATATAAAACGATTATCCTAGAGAAATAATGTTATCGAATACCTTACCAGCATCTTTAATTTTTTGTTCGTTTCCCATTGTACAAATATGATTGTCCTTCAATACAGGTTCAACCACATCTGCTAAAGCAACGATATCCTCTGGTTTACAAGCGATAACTTGTTTACGAAACTCTACCTTATCCTCTAGTTTAGTACCGCTAAAATACATCCCCATCGCACGTGGACCACGCAATGCAGGAGTCATTGGTAAATCTAAAGAACTCATAGTACCGATAATATATTTACGCATCTCACGATCAGTCAATGTGAACTCACGAAGGTATTGAGGTAACTCTTTATATACATTTAATGTTTCTACCAAGTTTGGATCGCGATAGCTACAGAAAATCATATTACCATCGTCGTAGAAGTTTGCAAAAGCTCCGTAAGCACCGCCTTGTACACGAATACGAATCCAAAGATATTCATAACGTAAAATCGTTTCCAATACACTCATTGGGCCTACGTGTTTATACCCATGGTCTACAAAGTTACCACCTTGAGCTACGTATTGAACCTTACCAGCTGTAACGATACCATCATTACCAGACAAACGTGTAATCTTTAGTGTATCATTACTTAACTCAGTAGTATCCCAAGTTTCAATCAATGGTTTCATGAGATTTTCAAAGGCTTCTAATTCGCCTTCTTCACCAACGAACATGATATCTACATTATTAGCACGGAAAATCTTACGAGCCACATCAGCTAATTTATCTGGCAACAATGGTAATGCCGCAGGATTAGAAGCCAATTCACTAATCTTTTGATAATAACCAAAGTTACCATTATCTCTAAATTTACCAACTGCAGATACTTGTGCCATAACACGTTGACTTACAATGGAATTACCACGACGAAATGCTTCATTATCCCAAATAGCTTTGCTTTCTTGAACAAGTTCAGTCAAGCGTCTATCGTTACTATAATCTGCTTTTTGTACTACTTCGTTAATCAAGCGACATAAGTCAGGTAATTTAGAATGCAAGGCTTTAGCTCGAACAATCATGAGAGGTGTAAATTCATCACGCTTACCATCTTTGCTAATAGCCGTAATATCTGAGCTTAAACCGCCAAGATTCATATTGATATCTTTCGCCAATGCTTCGTAGCCACGTTCAGATGTGTCGATACGACCGATAATATCGCTTAGAATATCGGCATAGAACAACTCATCTTCTGTAAGACAACTTAAATTAAAGTAAAGGCCTACATAGTTGATACCTTTTGTGAAAGTAGGTACAAAATGTACTGTAGTGTTGCCAATTTTACTTTCACGACGCTCTACCTCTTCAATATTAGGATTTAAATCAGATAATTCAAGCAATGGAATCGACGCTAACGCTTCATCACTATCTGGCGCTTCTTGACGAAGTTTAAGTCGTTTTGTTTGCTCTACAATTGCTTCGATTTCTTCTGGAGACATCTTAGCTTTTACAGCAGTTAAATGCTCTTTAACCTCTGCATCCTTGCGCTCTTGAAGACCACGTTCAGGATAAATAGAAACAAGCACTTTATGATTGTTATTTAAGATAGATTGACGAATCAAATCTTCAAAGTACGTACCAGATAAGCCTTTACGAATATTCACTAATGCTTCTTCGTAGTGTAATAGCTCCAGTGGATCATTGTCATATAGCCAATTATCCATCATACGAATAACATAAGCTAAACCGATTGGGCGACCACCAAAGTCGCTTTCACGAAGAGCAAACTCAATACTATTTAAGGAAGCTTCTAATAATTCTTTATCTAAACCGTTATCACAAAGTTCTTGCAATGTAGACTCAACAATGCGTTGCAAGTCAGCTTGTTTATCGAGATTGGAACCAGTTGCTTGCACGGTCCACATTGGTTGACGAATACTATCAAGATAATAACCACTTACATCAGAGCCGATACCTGCTTTCACCAAAGCCTGTTTAAGAGGAGCCGCAGGAGATGTTAACAATGCATGTGTTAAGACCTCAAAAGCTAAACTATGCTCAGGTGTTACATCAGGCAAAACATAGGCAAAAGAATGTAAAGTACGGTTATCTGTAGGTTCTTCAGAACCTACGCTGTATGGATAGCTCACCACCTTACCTTCCGTAAATGGAGCTTGTAAGCCAACCTCTGTATTAACCTCAATAGCATCGAAATGACTTAAGTACTCATCATTCAAGAATGCCAATTGCTCCTCAATATTCATATCACCATAAAGGAAAATATAACTATTGGACGGATGATAATGAACTCGATAGAACTCTTGGAACTCTTCATAAGTTAAGTCTGTAATATGGTCAGGATCTCCACCAGAATCAACACCATAAGTGGTATCTGGGAAAAGTTCACGCATCATTTGGCGTTCTAGAACGGAATCCGGAGAGGAATAAACCCCCTTCATCTCATTGAATACAACACCTTTATAGGTAAGTTCATCTTCCGCATTATCTAGTTCATAATGCCAACCTTCTTGCATCACGATTTCTGCATCATCGCGAACGCGTGGATACAATACAGCATCAAGATATACGTCCATCAAATTGTGGAAGTCTTTATCGTTTTTGCTGGCTACAGGATACATCGTTTTATCAGGATATGTCATAGCGTTCAAGAACGTGTTTAAAGACCCCTTAACAAGCTCAACAAATGGCTCTTTTAAAGGAAACTTACGAGAACCACATAAAACGGAATGTTCCATAATATGTGCTACACCAGTACTATTATGTGGTGTTGTTCTAAAAGCGATATTGAATACTTTATTAGAATCTGGTGAATCAATATAAATTAAACGTGCACCAGACTTTTCGTGTTTCATTTCATAAGCGGTACCATTGATCTCATCAATGCGCTCAATGCGGTCAAGGCGAAAGCCAGAATAAACCTTATTTATTTCCATGCTGTCCCTTCTTTCTATACTAATATAATTATTTCTCTCTGAATAATTTATTATATCATATCGATGACTCTATATATAGATGTTAAGAATAATTATCGAATTACAAAACCCCATAGGCAAGTATACCCATGGGGTTCATATTATTTATTATGTTGCATCTGCCACTTTTGATTGCGACGCAAGGTTAATAAGCCTTCTAACACGGCTTCAAATTGTATAAAGCTCAATGTATATGGTTGGTACATATCTGGTACAACCTTGTAAGTAATAGTAACCTCAGACTTATCGTAATCATAGAAGATACCATGTAAATTACTCATTGTTGTATAACCAGTTTGAGCTTGTTCCAATGTTGGAATAGGCTGATTTTTTAGATTTCCTAGTAGATCGCTAATGAAACCTTCCTTACGACCTTGGTCATTGAGCATTTCATCCATAAAACTACGTAGACTATCCATGAATAAATTAACCTCGTTGATCTAACAATAAGCCATTATGAATTACACGAACGGCATCTTTTACGCGATCTTCAGCAACAAGACAAGAAATACTAATTTCAGAAGTAGAAATGATTTCAATATTGATACCTTCTTGGCTCAAGATATCAAACATTTGCGCAGCTACACCAGGTTGTCCTAACATACCTGCACCAATAATGGAAACTTTCGCCATTTTTTCATCGATATTAACAGCTTCAATATCTACTGCTTTTTGTAATTCTTCTAATACTTCTCGAGCTAATACCACATCATCCATAGCTACAGTGAAGATAAGATCAGTTTTTGGCTCTCCCACAGAACGGATAGATTGAACAATCATATCTACGTCAACGTTTCTAGCAGCTAATGCTTTAAATACAGTCGCTGCAACGCCTGGTTTATTTTCAACGCCTACAAGGGCTACTTTTGCTGTATTTGTATCATCAGCTACGCCAGTAATTACGTGTTTATTTGCTTCCACAGTATAATCCTCCCGAATAATAGTACCTGGTTTATCACTAAATGTAGAACGTACATGAATAGGTACACCATAACGGAAACCCATTTCTACGGCACGCGGTTGCATTACACCTGCACCAAGACGTGCCATTTCAAGCATTTCACCATACGTTACTTCTTCTAATTTGAAAGCTTCCTTCGCCACGCGAGGATCTGTAGAATATACGCCGTCTACATCCGTAAAAATCTCACATACATCCGCTTTCATAGCACCTGCCAATGCAACAGCTGTTGTATCAGAGCCACCACGGCCTAATGTCACCATATCACCATATTCAGTTATACCTTGGAAACCAGCAACTACTACTATTTTACCTTCATCCAAAGCTTCAAACACACGATTAGGATCAACGCCCAAAATGCGACCTTTATTAAACGTATCACTACTTGTAATACCTGCTTGATCACCTGTTAAGGATACAGATTCCTGACCACGTTCGTTAAAAGCCATTGCCATCAATGCAATTGTTACTTGTTCACCTGTAGATAACAAGCGATCCATTTCACGACCATACGGCTTGGATGTAACTTGTTTAGCTAAGGCCACCAAGTCATCAGTTGTATCACCCATAGCGGATACAACAAGAACGATTTTATCGTCAGCTTGCTTCTCACGAAGAACGCGATCAACAATATTAAATATTTTTTCTGGTGTAGCTACGGAACTACCACCAAATTTTTTAACGATTAAGGCCACAATAATCCCTCATTTAACTATGTTTACTAAATATCAATATGCATATACTTTACCACAAACAAATAGCACTGTAAAGGGATATACAGCAATTAATCCACTGGAGTGATACAAAGCTCCTTTTTATGCGGACACTAAAAATCAAATAATATGTTTATAATATTATGAATATGCATTAAATAATCCTAACATGTATTAGCCATAATGCCATTAAATATCTACTATTGAAAGTTTAACTTTACCTCATTATTAAGCTATGTAAACACATAGATATGCAAAAAGACCAGCCCTCGGGCTGGTCTTTATTAGTTGTTTTAGTTAATTAAGCAACTACGATATCTTTTTCGGATTCCCACAAGCCATGGATATTGCAGTAGGAAACAGCGATCAATTTACCGGATTTTTTCAAAGCTACTGCTAAAGTACCTTCAGAAACTGCTGCTACAGGACCTTCATTTGCAGTTGCACCGTCACCATGAACGTTGAACTCGATAGCGCCAACTTCGAATGGTAATTGAGTGCCTTCAGCTACGAAGTACAATTTAATCCAATCAATGTGATGTTCTACAGTGTTTGGATGTGCAATGTCTTTACCTACGGATAAAGTAACGTGGAATGTTTCACCTGCTTTTACAGTGTCAACTGTTTCGATAACAGGAACGTGTTTTTCAGTAGCGAAATCGCCAGATTTAATGTAATCATGTACAGCCATAGTTAACCTCCTGGTTAGTCTTATATACATACTTAATGTCAAGAATATTGAGCACCTCTGTGCTTATGACTATATTATACATTTTCGATATAGTTTTAGCAAGTTCTTTTTCGATTTTTTTGAATTTAGTTAGAACTCAATTCCTTTAGCAGCCTTAATGCCCTTTTCATAAGCATGCTTTACTACATTCATTTCCGTTACAGTATCTGCCATATCAATGATTTCAGGTTTAGCATAGCGACCCGTCAAAACAACATGAAGTCTTTCTGGCTTATTTTTAAGCATTTCCACTACAGAATGCACATCGATAAGCTCATAATTAATGGCATTATTTATTTCATCCATAACAATTAGATCCCATTTATCGGAGTTTACTTCCTCCACCAATGTCCGCCAAGCGGCTTGAGCTGCTTCTTTATGGCGAGCAAGTTCAGCTTCTCCTACTTCATCACGTTTATAGTAAATAAAACCCTTTCCCATAGAGCGAATTTCAACTTGATCACCTAGTTTAGCGAGACCTGCCAATTCACCATAACCATTACCGCTCTTAATAAATTGTAATATAAGAACCTTGAAACCTTGTCCGACAGCACGTAAAACAACGCCTAATGCCGCTGTTGTTTTACCTTTACCATTCCCTGTATTAACTAGAATTAATCCACGTTCTTCCATAATAGCTCCTTTAATACGAACTGTCCCACAATAACTTTAAGAACTAACTATTCCTGATTAATTACATTCTCCTCATATTTACTAATAGGATCACAACAATACATATGAATATAATTGCATATTACAATACTTATGTATGTAATTGTGATAATACATAGTAATATAAACCTATTAAATACATTTATACATCTATTACTTTTGGGCTTTATAAGCAGCACATGTATCAACAAAATGTTGTGCCCCTTCATCAGAGCCAGCAAAGTTCAAATGTAAGTAAGATGCTAATACATTTTTTGTTGCATAGCCGCCGTCATACGATTGAGGTTTACGGCCTCCTTCTAAATGAAAAGCCCATGGGAAGTCATCTATAGTTGGTTCCATTGTAGAGAAATGGAACTCATGACCATGAATAGCTGTATTCATAGCGCCTAATAAAGTATCTCTCTTTGCAGTTGCTGTAACATAGCCCACCTTTTGAAGCTTTTGTTGCATCACACAATTGGCAGGTACAATACCTACAGTTTTATATACAGAACCTCCAAAGTCATTAATACTTTCACAAAGATACATGAGGCCACCACATTCGGCATAAATAGGCATACCTTGTGCATTAGCTTGGCGGATAGATTCCTTCATAGACTCATTGCTAGATAACTGGAATAAAAACATTTCTGGGAAGCCACCACCGAATACAAGTCCGTCTACATCAGGAATTACCGAGTCATTAAGCGGACTAAAGTAAACAAGCTCAGCCCCTTTTTCCTCTAACGCAGCAAGACTAGCTGGATAGTAAAAAGAGAACGCCTCATCATAAGCTACACCGATTTTCACACGTTTTTCAATGGTTTTAACATCTATAGCATCTGGTAGTTCGATAGTTGGTGCATTAGTAGCAATTTCCAATAGTGCATTGAGATTTACCATCTTCTCAACAGCTTCTCGAATCGTATTAATCGCCTCTGTTGGATCAATCTCAGTAACCGGTGTAAGTCCTAAATGACGTTCTGGAGAATGCATACGATCATCACGATAAATGGCACCAATAACAGGTACCCCGATTTTATCCATCCCTTCACGAACCATACGCTCATGATTGGCTGAGCCTAAGCGGTTCAAGATGACACCACCAAAGTTTACCTCTGGGTCATAGTCACGGAACCCTTTAGCAATAGCGGCTGCACTTTCACCCATAGCCTTACAATCAATAACAAGCACCACCGGTGCATTTAACTGTTTAGCAATTTGAGCCGTAGAACTAACGCCCTCTCGACCACCATCGTAAAGGCCCATAACACCTTCAATAATGGCAAGGTCTACATCATGTGACATTGTAGCGAAGAAAGGAGTCAACTTGTGAGGTGGCACGAGCCACGTATCTAAATTATAGCTGTCACGGCCGGATGCAATTTTATGAAAGCCCGGATCAATATAATCCGGGCCCACTTTAAAAGATTGCACCGTACGTCCACCATTTGCATAAGCGGACAATAAGCCCGCTACGATAGTTGTTTTACCAACACCAGAATTGGTACCAGCAATAACAACACGTGGAATCTGTACTGTGTTCATAGATTTTACCTCGTAATACGACGTATTTGTTAACGATCCTTGCGTTTTGCAAGAATTGTAGATAAGTAGTTGAGTTTAGTATCTTTTGGTATATTATCTAAACCTACGAATACTTGCTCATCAGGCAAACCTACACGGCTAATCATAACCGCATCATCTGCCATATTATGTTTAATCAAGGTTTCTTGTACTTCATCAAAGTTTTTATATACCTTCATAATAACTGCATCATCTGCAACAGCCAATACAGCATCGATTTTTTCTTTAGGCGCTGTAGCTGGAACGATGGCCAATACCTCTTCCTTCTCTACGATTGGATAGCCAAGGTGAGATCCGATAGCACAGAATGCAGTAACGCCAGGAATTGTTTCAATTTCATGGCCTGTGTTTTCAATCAAACGGTATACATACATATATGTGCTGTAGAACATAGGATCACCTAATGTTAAGAATACAACACTTTTACCTTCATCCAAGTACGACAAGATAACGCGTTTAGCCTCTTGCCAGCCTTCCTCTTGCGTAGAATCATCCAACACCATTGGGAATACTACGGGAACGATTTCTGTATGTTCTTGGATATATGGGGATGCGATATCAAGGGCTACGGAACCATCTTTCTTTTCTGTTTTAGGTGTGATAATAATATCTGCTTCTCCTACGATGCGAGCAGCTTTCACAGTCATTAATTCAGAATCGCCAGGGCCTACGCCAATACCATATAATTTACCTTTCATGGGTATCTCCTATTCTTATAGTCACACTCTATTTATAATTGCAATATCTTTTATTATAACCAATTTATACAATATATACAAAGTTACTATTTAATATTTGGTATTGCAGGGCGATGTGGGCTACGTTTGCCATACAAATCGTCGATACAATCTTGCACATGTTGACGGAAAATATCATGAATCGCTTCATATTCACCTAGAGCACTATGAATTGGTTTAACCTCATATCCTGCTCCAGCGAGTTCATTCACTATGCTATCCTCTTCGTCACCAAATAAATCATTTTGTGCATGATCCCCGAGTACCAATAATAAAGGATGTACATAAATTGTTTTTGGGCGTTTACCATCAAGCCATTCCCAAGGCATTGCTACATCTGACACATATGGTGCGTTTTCAAGTACAGCAATACGCACATTCATAAGTCCATTACGGATTAGCTTAAACTGTAAATTACCATATGAAGAATTGCCAGAACCAAGACCTCCATGACCAACCAATAACAAACCATCATCTTTGGAAATATTAAGAGATTTAATGAAACGATCAATCAAAATTTGGTAATCATCTGGATGCTCTTCTTGTCCCATGTAGTATACGAGAGGTCTACCTACACGCAATACTTCAAGTTGACCTTCCCCTTCATGAGCAAGGATATTATTTTTTAATTTATCAAACTCTTCACCTCCGGTGAAATGAAGTGGCTGCACATATACATGTGTATAACCTTCTTGAATCAGTTTTTCTAACGCCCCTTGTTCAGTAGGAATCTCAATACCACGCTCACGTAAGCGCTTAACGATGATACGAGACGAAAAAGCTAATTCTACAGTATAATCCGGATACGATTTACGAATATGTTCTACTACAGAATCAATATTATGTTCACGAGCACTGTCCACAGTGGATCCAAAAGCAACAACTAAGATAGCTTGTTTCATGAAAGTCTCCTTATATTAACTAATAATGTATCTTAATCATACCATAGACCATCCTTTAGGGGCATACCGTGGTACGTATAAAATGGAAATTATTCTTATCTTTCATGGTAAAAGTAAAAATCCTCCTCATTGGATATCCAACAAGGAGGATTTTTATTAATGTGAAGGAGTGCAGTAATGTATGTCTAATTATGTAATAGCAAATATCAAGAAATCAAACCTTGCGCTTCCAAGCGAGAATTTGTCATCACAGGTTTTACGGATTCTCTAGGCATGGGCCGCTTCCGATCAGACATGCGAATAGCTTGACCTAAATGTTTCAAAAATAAATCTTGTACATGTGGATTTTCTCCAAGCCCTTCATTCCAGATGTCAACATTATAGCCTTCCTCAGCGAGTAAAGCATAAATGGAATCGGAACGTTCACCGCCAAGATAGTCCATTAAATGTGTAGAACCTATGAGAGCCAATGGTACAACTAATAAATCTTTATGTCCCATACGATCCAAGAAAGTAAGAGCTTGTTTAAAAGTAGGAAAACCATTTGTAGTAAATACTACTACGTTTGGTGCTGCACCATACATCGCCTTTAATTGCAATGTACTGAACTCTAATTGATTTTGACCATTCGCCATGAGCACAACAGATTTATTAAGTGCTTTTGTATTAACGTGACGAACAATGCTTTCTAATGTTGCTTCATAATCATCGGCATAATTTTTTACACCTAAAGAGGTAAGCAATGGTTTACCGATATTTACCTGGCTAAAACCATATTCATTGCTATGTAAAAATTTTAATGCTTGTTTGCGCATTTGTTGGTAGCACTGATCTGCCACCAATGTAATAGGTTGAATGTACACCTCATCGATACCCATACGAGCGAAATCTTGCATAGTCTCTGTGAAAGAAGAAATCTTATCTTCGTACTTCTCATTCCACTTCTCTACTAATGCATCAGATAAGAACACCCGGCGTACCTCCATATCACTATACATGGAACGTACTTTTTTCTCTATACTGCCAATGGATTTCTCCACAGCATCTTGGTAAATTGATCCAAAGGATGCAATAATTATGCCTTTCATATGTGACCTCCATATTACTCATATATGAAACAATTTTCACAATTGAAAACTGTTATCAACTACTATGTAATAATAGTACAAGATTAATCTATAGAAGTCAATGAGAAAAAATATCAAAATTAACATTTATAACGATCAATTTAGTTGTAGTAACGTTATGGGCCCCATCAAAATAGTCCTAAATAAAAAGGAAAAATAAAATTACTCACATATTCACATATTCATATCCTTATAACCAACAAGAATATAATTATAAAATGTACTATCATACTATATTCATCACATTAATTTATTAATACTTTCTTATTTTCTCTATACTTCTAGGGGTATAGGGTTTATTGACACTCCTTAGCCCCTCTGCTACGATTGATTTAAAGTTATATATATGCGATAAATCCATAGTTCTCATTATATTAGAACTATGTGAATGATTGCATATTAGTGTAGTTATAGTTATAAATTAGGAGTATAGAAATGAGAAAACAATTAGCTTTAGCATCCGCTATTCTAGGTCTTGCAGTATCCTTTGGTGCACCTGTTGTATCTAATGCTGCATATCAATTAAATGAAGAAGTAAAAGATCCTACACCTGCATTAAAAGAGGCATCTACTATTGGTGTTCGCACACATGAAACTAAAGAACTTCAAAATCTTCAAAACAAAGATGCTATCGTTGTTATGAGCTTTGGTACAACTTATAAAGATACTCGTGCGAAAACAATCGATGCAACTGTAGATGCTATTAAAGCAGCTCATCCAAACACAAAAGTAATTACAGCTTTCACAAGCCATATTATTCGTGATCGTATCCAACAAAAAGAAGGTATTACTTACCCAACTCCTGAAGAAGCATTGGCTGAACTTAAAAAAGACGGTTACACTCGCGTTGCATTAGCATCCCTTGATGTAATTCCTGGTATGGAATACAACTACGATACAGCAGTATATAATTTGTACAAAGATAATTTCAAAAAAATGACACTTGGTACATCTCTTATGTACTGGATGGGTCAAGAAAACCAAACTGACCAAGTTATTGAAACATTAAAAGCTGTTCAATCTCAATTCCCTAAATTAGGCAAAGAAGACGCTCTTCTTATCATGGCTCATGGTACTCCAGATCCTTCCAATGCTTACTATTCTGTAATTCAAGACCGTATCCATACTCTTGGTATGAAAAATGTATTCGTCTACACAGTAGAAGGTACTCCAAATCTTGAACAAGTTATCCCTCAATTAAAATTACATGGTATTAAGCACGTTACATTGATGCCATTCATGATGGTTGCAGGCGACCATGCTAACAATGACATGGCTGGTAATGAACCAGATTCCCATAAATCCATCCTTGAAAAAGAAGGCTTCAAAGTTGACACTTACATCCATGGCTTAGGTGAAAATCCTAACATCCGTAACTTATTCGTTGAACGTGCTAACGAAGCTTGGGACGCATTACAAAAATAATCAATCCATAATTTAACTAGTATCGTTATATAACGTACATAGGAGTACATCATGAAAAAACTACTACTTTGTAGTCTCGCTTTGGTCATGGTTGTACTAGCAATAGCTGGGTGTGGTAAATCCACATCCAGCTCTTCTGCTACTACGAAGGAATTGACCTTTAATGGTCAAACCTATACTGTACCAAAGGATCCACAAAAAATTGCTGTATTATCTAATTCTGTTTTATCTATGCTTTATGCTGTCGATGGTAAGGCCATTAGCCGTGCCAATACAACGGATAAACTAGCACCAGAGTTAGAAGCTCTACCCGCTCTTGGTCAAACTGCAAACATCAACATGGAACAACTATTAGGCTTGAAGCCAGATGTGGTATTGGGTTTAGTAAATCAACATAAAAAATATGAATCCCAATTACAAGCTAATAATATTCCAACCGTACTTTTTGATTACGATGGTATTAAAGATAATGTACCAATGTTAACATTCCTTGGCGAGTTAACTAATCATCAAGATAAGGCTAAATCTGTTATTACTACCTATGAAAGCAATATTACCAAGGTAAAAGATGCAGTTAAGAATCAACAGCCTGCACGTGTTGCCGTATTACGTGCCACAGGAAAGGGTGTAACTGCCGAAACTGATGAAGCAGTTACTGCATCCATGGTAAAAGAGCTAGGCATGACAAATGTTGTTGCCTCCCACCTAGAGGGTACAACCAAGGACAAAACTGTCCCTTACTCTCTTGAAACATTGACTGCAGATAATCCTGATATTATCTTTGTTGTTACAATGGGTAAAGAAGAAGAAATTACAAAAGCTATGAAACAAGCTATGACAGATAATCCTGCATGGGCTAATTTAAAAGCTGTACAAAATAACCGCGTAATATACTTACCATCTAAACTATTCCTATTAAACCCAGGACTACAAACACCTGAAGCTATGGCGCGTTTAGTTAAAGAAGCATACGGTATTAATGTTACATTCTAACATATTGCATCATGCGAAAGAGGGCATCCCCCAAATAGGGAATGCCCTCTTTTTTATTAATATCAAGCTACTCAACTAATCCTTTTACGCGTACATATTTTTTATTATCAAATGTATCAAGTTGTACATCTACAGAGAATACATCTCTAAACAACTCATCCGATATTATTTTATTTGTTTCTCCTGACGTTACTAAATGGCCTTCTTTTATAACAGCCATATAATGTGAATATTGAACCGCCTGTGTTAGTTCATGAAGTACCATGAGAACGGTTAAATCTTGTTCCTTATTTAATCGTTTCAATAACTCCATAATTTCTAATTGGTGATTAATATCTAAATATGTTGTAGGTTCGTCTAAGACTAATAATTTTGGTTGCTGTGCTAGCGCCATAGCAATCCAAACGCGTTGCCGTTCACCACCAGATAGGGATGGGATTAATTGTTCTCGCAAATGATTCGTTTTCGTGATATGTAACGCATAGTCAACAATCTCACGATCTTCTTTAGCCGTGTTTTTCCACCACGTTTGGTATGGATACCGTCCACAATATACCAATTCTTCTACAGTCATATCCTTTGGCATATTCGGTACTTGTGGCAAAAATGCCATTTGCCTTGCCAGATTGTTTTGAGAATATGATTGTAACGGTTTATCAAATATGGTAATACATTCATGAGGACTATGGATATATCCGATCATAGATCGTAAAAGCGTACTTTTACCACAACCATTAGGCCCTATTAATGTCGTAATTTTACCGATAGGAACCGATACATTAATGTCATATAGAATATGACGATTGCCAAGAGTTACGGATAACTGTTTTACATCAATAGCGGTATTCATTAGTTATCCCTCCTCAATAGATACAAGAAGAACGGCGCTCCAAAAAATGCCATAATAATGCCCACTGGTACCTCTATAGGGCTCCACATAACTCGTCCTATTGTATCACTGACAACAAGAACTAGGGCGCCTAATAATGCGGATCCAGGCAGTAAATATGCATAGTCATTACCGATTATAAGACGTAACATATGGGGAATAACCAAACCTACAAATCCGATAAGTCCAGCTATACTTACAGCACCAGCCGCTAAAAGAGCAGCCACTGCAGTCATAATAAACCGTGTTTGTTCTACCTTAAGGCCTAATCCCTTTGCAGTTTCATCACCTAAACTTAAAATGGTAAGTCGTTTAGCTCCTAAACAGGCAAAAATAAGACCGACTATAGCATATGGGAACAGCACTTCTACCTGTGGCCAACTGCGTGCAGCGAGTCCCCCTACCATCCAAAGCAATGCTCCTTGTACACGATCACCGAAGAATACAAGTAGTGCTGAAATACCTGAGCCTAAAAAGGCTGCGACCGCAACACCAGCTAAGATAATACGACTAGGTCGCACTCCATTTTTCCATGCTAATGCATACACCATGAGTGCTGCAGCCATAGCACCTAAAAAGGCCACTAAAGGAACTATATGATCATACCCAGGAAATAAAATAAATACGATAACACCAGCTAGTCCTGCACCAGAGGATACCCCTACAATTTGTGGATCCGCTAGGGGGTTTTTCATAACTGCTTGCAAAATTGCACCAGATACAGCTAGACAAGCCCCCACTAACGCAGCTACAATATTGCGAGGCAATCGAATATTCCAAATAATTTGTGAAGATGTATCAGTTAGCTCACTAGACCATAATGTATGCCAAATCTCAGCTAATGATACGGGTGTTGATCCCCAAATAAGAGATATAATCATGCTCGTAATAACGGCGATGATTAAGATACAAATCACTGATACACGAAATAATTTTCGTTCATTACTTGATGCCATATGAACCCCCTCTCAAAAATTAACTACATTTTAAGAGATCTAATACATTATAATTGGCCATGTTCAGCTAATTATTGTGAAAAATATATACAGTAAAACCCGAATCGCAAAACTACTAAAACACGATTCGGGTTTTGTATTATTTAGATTCTTTACCTTCTACAAAAAGCATGTCATTACGTTTTACGTCTGTGTAAAGTAATGCATTGCATACGGAGGCAGCGATTGGGCTACCACCTTTGTTGCCTTTTACAGTGATGTAAGGAACTGGGGATACTTCCATCAAATAGTCTTTAGATTCTGCAGCACCTACGAAGCCTACAGGGATACCAATGATAAGAGCTGGTTTAATGCCTTCTTCAAGAGCAAGGCGCAATACTTCATACAATGCAGTGGGTGCATTACCGATAGCAACGATTTGTCCTTCTAATTGTTTGCCAAAGGTACGCATGGCTGCGATGGAGCGAGTTACACCTAATTCTTTAGCCATTTTAGCTACATTTTCATCTTTAATTAAGCAGTGTACTTCGTTACCGCGAATTTTAAGAGCTGGTTTAGAAATACCTGTGCGAACCATTTCTACATCTGTATAAATATCTGCACCATTATCCAAGGCTTCAATACCTTTTTGAACAGCATCAGGGCTCATTTTTACAAGTTGAGCATATTCAACATCGCCAGACGCATGTACTGTACGAGATACAACGCGCACTTCATCATCTGTTAAGCCTAAATCCTTTACATAATCGTAAATGATTTCCATGCTTTTATCTTCAATAGCTTTAGGATTTTTAACGTAATCCATTCGTGTCCTCCCATAATTTAAAGAATTCATCATTTGATGATACCACGTGACTTTCAAGTTTAACACGGGGTCGATCGATAACAATAACATGGATACCAAGATCCATAGCAGCTTGTAATTTTGTATCAGCACCACCTACAAGTCCAGAGTTCTTCATAACTACAACACTAGCCTTTGTATCGTGGAACATGATACGATTCATATCATAAGAGAATGGACCTTGAACAGCAACGATACGCTTAGGACTCACGTTGAGGTCTTCCATCATTTGTAACACCTCTGCAGTCGGCAAAATACGTGTCCATACTTCACAATCTTGTAAAGCATCAGATTTAGCAAAGATGTGCATTGTCTTACTACCTGTGGTCAAATACACATGTTTATTGTTTTCCTTTGCCAATTTGCCAGCTAAATTAGCGGCTTCTACCTCATCAACTACAATATGCAATTTATCATAGTCTGGCAATGGCACCTCTTTACGTTCAAAGCGAACAAAAGAAATACCTTCAGCTTTTGCTGCATCTTGGGCCGTAGCTGTAACAATAGCAGCATACGGATGGCTTGCATCGATTAATAAACGTACGTTGTGTTCCTTAATCAAATTTTGCATAGCCTTTTGGTCAAGACGGCCCGTATGAACAGTAATGCCCTTATGGGCAGCAAGCTCTGCCCCATACTGACTCACAACAGTAACGAGAACCTCTTCACCTGTCCGTTCTTGAATATCTACCGCTAAGGTACGACCATCCAAGGTACCAGCGATGACCCAAATCATAACTTGTAGCCTCGAGGTGTAATCATACGACCGTTTTCAACATAGGTTTGGCTGTTACCGATAATAACAAGTGTTTGCATATCTACTTCTTCTTTTGTGAAGTTTTCAAGGTCAGAAATTACCATTTGTTGACCTGGACGACCTGCTTTTTGCACGATACCAACAGGTGTTTTAGGATCGCGGTATTTAAGAACGATTTCACGAACTTCATCTAAATGAGTAACGCGTTTTTTACTGCGCGGGTTATACAAAGAGATAACCATGTCACCTTGTGCACAAAGGTCAGCACGTTTTTTAATTAAATCCCATGGAGTCATCAAGTCACTAAGAGAAATAACTGCAAAGTCATGCATCAACGGAGCGCCTAAAACAGAAGCCGCTACGTTTACAGCACTAAGGCCAGGTACGATATCTACGGAAGGACGTTTTTCTGCTGGTACTTTATTAGCAAGTTCCAACACAAGACCTGCCATGCCGTATACGCCAGAGTCACCAGATGATACAACTACGACTTGATGGCCTTCTACCGCTAAATCAACAGCTTGTTGGCAACGATCTACTTCTTGCATCATGGCAGTGCCTACAGTTTCTTTACCTTCGATAAGGTCTTTAATCAAGTCAAGATAAGTCAAATAACCTACAACACGGTCAGCCGCTAAGATGGCTTCGCGCGCTTGAGGTGTCATGAACTCTTCATCGCCAGGCCCAATGCCAATTACTTTGATGTTACCTGTGCAATGGCTACCGTTGTTTTGGGATAAATTGTTTTGTGCTGTATTAGTGTTCGGCTCTTGGCCGCTAGTAATGCCGTTGTCTCGCATACGTTTCCTACTCCTATAGTTCCTTTTACAAAATTAGATTCTTTTAATTTTTCTTCTTCAATGAGTGGTGCCATCTCGTCTTGTGTATAGAACACGATAGGCCACCCCATAATTTGCATAGCCTCTAACAGGCCTACTTCATCTTGTTTAACGATGACCGATGCCGCCGTTACAATGCTCTTTGGTGAAAGCTTATGCTCTGCCAAGGATTGTTGAATGGCGTCAAGGATCAATTCCTTTGGCGTATCTCTACGACAACCAATCCCCATCGTATACGTACGAGGGCGTAAAATCAATTGATGACCATGTTCGATAATCACCTTATCAGTAATTACAACCCGAGATAAGCCCTCTTCAGCACTATCGTTTCTACAAGGGATAGACTCGAGTTGCTCCAAAGAAACAACGTGAACCGTACCATGTTCACCAATATGATTTTTTGCAGATTGCGCTAAATGCGCTGCATTCGGCAAGCTTTCGTCGATGTAATAATCAACCCGTTCGCCCCCAACAATGGCAGAGTTTACATTGATTAATGTTTGAAAATCATCTACCAACAGATGCTCGTGGCGCGCCAACACATCAGGCGCTGGCAATCCGTTTACATCCGTTGCGGTTGTGATAACAGGGTCCGCATCAATGGCCAGCGAAATGGACTGCGTCCATTCGTTGGCGCCCCCAAGGTGACCAGATAATAAGCTGATAACATGGTGCCCTACTTCGTCCATTACGACTACCGCAGGATCCTTAGATTTATGTTCAATATACGGTGCAATCATGCGCACTACAATACCAAGTGCCATAATGCATAACACTTGGTCGTAATCCTTGAAAATTTGTCCAATATGGTTTTTAAGGGAATCAAAATAGATAGCCTCTCCACCAGAGGGACGGGTTTCCTTTTCAAAGCAATCCGCATGGGGTGCCACTAAAGACTTGATGCGTTGACCTAGCTTCGCACCTCGTTCGGAAACGGAAAGAATAGCCGTTCTATTTTTCTTAGTTCCCGTCATAGGCGCACCAGTTTCTAGTTCTTTCATTATACTAGTCCTTAGCACTGCGGTACATGTGAGCAAAGCCTTTATCATAGAGTTTAGACAATTCGTATTCACTATCTAATACATGGCTTACAACGATCATAGCTTGGCGCAATACGCCTTCTTTAGCTACGATGTCCGCAATAGTTTCCAATGTGCCACGAATAATGCGTTGGTCTGGCCAAGATGCTTTTACCACGATAGCCACTGGAGTCGTTTTGTCATAACCGCCCTCGATGAGTTCAGCTACAACCTTATCTAACATTTGAACGCTAAGGAAAATACACATTGTCGCTTCATGAGATGCTAACATGCGCAATTTTTCCTTTGGAGGCATCGGTGTACGACCTTCCATACGCGTAATAATGACTGTTTGAGATACATTTGGCAATGTATATTCTTGTTTCAATGCCGCAGCTGTAGCAAGGAAAGAGCTTACACCTGGTACGACTTCATAAGAAATCCCCATGCTAGCAAGTGCATCCATTTGCTCTTGAATAGCACCATAAATAGCAGGGTCACCTGTATGAAGGCGAACTACGCTTTTACCAGCCTCAACAGAAGCTTTCATAACAGCCAATACCTCATCAAGGTTCATAGTAGCACTGTTATGGATTTCACAACCTGGTTTACAAGCCTCTAAAATGACAGGGTTTACCAAGGAGCCCGCGTAAATAACAACGTCTGCCTCTTGCACTAAACGATACCCTTTACGAGTAATTAACTCAGGATCTCCAGGGCCTGCGCCTACGATATGTACGTCAACCATATTACTCTCCTTCTGCGATACGCGTTGCAGATACGATAAAAATCGGACTCAATGGGTCTAACAAATGATAGGGACCAGCTTTGCGGTAACGGCTGATGGACATTTGGTACCCTTCATAGGTGAAAGGACGTCCTTTCAACTCTTTAAGGATGGTATAACCAGTTTCCATCGTTACAGCGGTTACAACTAGACGACCACCAATTTTTAATAGACGTTGTGCCTCATCCATGATGCCTGTCATACCGCCAGCACTGCCGCCGATAATAACCGCATCAAGCTCAGGCAATTCTTCCATGCCTTCCGGAGCTTTGGACTTGATAACAGTCATATTAGTTACATTAAATTTCTTCATGTTCTCATTGATAAGGTCGATGCCTTTATCAAAGCGCTCAATCGCATATACATGCCCTTTAGGAGCTGCCAAGGCTGCTTCAATAGAAATAGAGCCCGTACCAGCACCTACGTCAAGGACAATGCTATCCTCCTCGATGCGCGCCTCGTTCATAACAGCCTTGCGAATCTCGCATTTTGTCATCGGCACGTCACCGCGGATAAATTCCTCATCGGGAATTCCGAAAAAATGTCTCATCCTAGTACCACCATTACAGAATGACCAAAGCCTTCAAGCTCAGTTAACACCTCTAGCGTGGAGTCTACAATTTTTTCATCATCATAACTCAAACGCTCTAGCGCTGCCGCTCTCGTTTCTTTTGGCCAACCTGCATCTATTAAAATACGCGCAATATGCGCTGGATTATATTCAGGATCCGTCAAGAATCCCATCTTTTTACCTGCTTCATATACGAGTTTTTCGGGCGCCGGTTGACGACCGTGAAAGCTCATTAAATCCGCATCATGCCATACCTCATTAAGACGGGCAAAAGCAAAGGTCATAGAGCTAATGCCTGGCACCACCTCAATAGGGTTAGCAGTAAATTTTTTCTTTAAATAGGGCAATAAGCTATAATAGCCTGTATCGCCACTAACCATAACGACTACGTCATGGTTGTTGAGCTCACGCTCAATTTGCTCGGCTAATACGCTGAGCTTACCTGTTACAGGATATGTAGTTTGGCCAGGCTCTTGAAAGTCCTCTAAAGAACGTTCACTGCCTACCAATACTGTAGCATGTTTAATTAAAGTAAGGCCTCTAGGCACCACATAATCAGGATTACCCGGACCAATGCCTACGATATACAAGGTATGTGCCAATGTTCAAGTTCTCCTATCTCTTTTGCATGCTTATCCATAGCCAAAATTTCACCTTTTAAGGTCGTAATGATGATCCCTACTTCAGCTTCGTTAGCAATATAGCGCTCACTACGTAGAGATGCACGATCTACCACACGTTGGTATACACCAGTCAATCCTTCTCGCTCCAAGATAGGAAATGTAGACTCTGTGGTTTGGCAATTAAATAACTCTTCACACACCTCTTGGGATGCTCCTTCTAAAGCAGCATAGGCCACGATACTTTCCATACGGCCATCACTCATGCGATTATGAGTATGGAAGCTACCACTAGCTAGTTTGATTAACTTACCGATATGACCGATAATTAAGATTCGCTTAAATCCAATCTGTACAGCCTTTTCAAGCATAAATCCGATAAAGTTACTCGTTTCTGCCATTTGGTTCTTATGGATACCTAATACTTGCTCTGCAAGATCTTGACCAATACGCCCCGGTACGAGAACAGCTGTTTCACATCCGTTAGCCTTCATAACTTTCAACTGTGGCACTAACGAGTTCTTAAACCCTTCTTCACTCATAGGCTTAACAATACCGGTGGTACCAATAATGGAAATGCCACCTTCGATACCAAGTGTATGATTTAATGTTTTCTTGGCTAATACCTTACCATTAGGAACACTAACGGTTACCGTTACACCTTGACCATGGACACAATGTTCTTCAAAAACTATTTTCATCATTGCTCGGGGCCCTGGATTGATAGCCGGTTCTCCTGGCGGCATAGCAAGACCTGGTTTCGTTACAGTACCTACACCAAAGCCCGCTCGAAATCGCAGTTCACCAGTATCATCAAGGGTCACTGTCGTTTCCACATCATTACCATGAGTTACATCAGGATCGTCGCCGCCGTCTTTCATGACGGTTACCTTCGCCTCTATATCAGATATAACCTCTACCGCTTTAATAGGAACCTCAATATATTGACCTTGAGGGTTTTCGATGACCACTTGGTCCACAATATTCTTATCTAAGAGGGCCAATAAACCAGCTTTCATACCTGCCGTAGCACATGAACCTGTGGTATAGCCACCCTTCATGTCCTCCACTTTCATAAGGCCTCCTACACTGATAGTATTAGCGACTCAAACGAGTCTAACTAACCCTATCCTATGGACATATAGTATTAAGAACGGAAGTTAACGAATTGCAATTCTACAGGGATATCCAATTGTTTTAGCATTTGGATTACTGCTTGCAAATCATCTTTATCCTTACCAGATACACGCACTTGATCCTCTTGAATAGATGCTTGTACCTTAATTTTCATGTTTTTAATTGCTTTTACTACTTCTTTAGCATTTTCTTTGGTGATGCCTTTTTTAATAGTAATGATTTGACGAACTGTTGCACCTGCTGCTGGTTCAACTTTTCCGTAATCAAGATTTTTAATCGCTACGTTACGTTTAACCATCTTGCCTTTTAATACATCGATAATGGCATTCAATTTGTATTCATCATCACCGATGATTTTGATAGTGTCGCCTTCAAGACTAATTTCCGCTTTAGAGCCACGGAAATCATAACGCGTACCAATTTCTTTTTTTGCTTGGTTTACCGCATTATCTACTTCCTGCATATCCACTTCAGACACAACGTCAAAGGAACAATCTTTAGCCATTTTATACCTCCTACACCTGAACCTGTTGGGCATAAGGTTCATAGCATTACTTTCATCATCCTCATATTCCAAGTGAAAGTGTAAAACTACACCAAAACGGAATACATCTCTATAATTATACCTTAAAACAGGCTTATTTTCTAGGTAAATCGATTTTCTTAATTATAATTGTTAGCTATGTATTAATGAAGCTTTTATAAGTATAGTGAAAGTTCTCTAATACGGTTATGCAACGCAATACATAACACAAATAATATAAAAAACTAGCAACATACATAATATATGTACATTGCTAGTTCTATATAACGCTATTCTGTTGTATTTAGTCTATAGCTAAGAACTATACTAAAAAAACTAATTAAGCCAGAACTAAAGGCAATACAAATTCAAAAGAATTCTACAACCAATTATATTATAAAACGTTTACCGCATCATATGTAGGTTGTACAAGCCATTCACCTTTGGAGTTCATGATTCCCCATTTGCCTTTAGACTTAACAGAGCTGAAACCATGGTTAAAGGACTTAGCGTCTTCAATAAGTTTGTTTGTATCTCTAAATAAAATATGACCATTATTATCTATGATTATATAGCCCTCTTTACCAGTATGAACCCATGTTACAGTATCGTTGTTGAACGGTTCAATAGTTGCTTCTGTTTGAGCAGAATACAAGGATTTACCACTATTCATATCGATAAGGTTTTTAACATGATCTTTCACAACTACTAAACGATCAGTCCCTGCAAAGGAAATAGAATCATATTTAAAGGATACCACTTGCTTACCTGTTGATACATCGAAAATGCCCCATTTATCATTCTTATTATCCTTTAAAGCTAATAGACCATTTAATTTATCCATTTCACCTGCATCGTAATCGCCTGGTTGAATAACAACTTCACCTTTACGGTTCACAAAGTATAAGTTACCAGCATCTTTGATTACCGTACCATAAGCTGTGATAGGCCATACTTTATCTTTTTTGCTGTCAATAACAATATTACCAGAGCGATCGATATAGCCACGTTTTGCACCATCATAGGCAAAACCACCTACGTGATAATGTTGACCACCTAAAAGCGCACCTCCAAGGATACCGCCCACGATGAAGCCACCTACAAGGCCACCTAAATTAAAGCCACTCACGGAGCGGCGGTATTCAGCCAGACCATTACGGTATCTATATACCTCTTTAGATGGAGCATTAAATAATTCTTTACCAGTACCATCAATAGCTACAATTTTACCTTTAGCATTTTTAACAAAAGCACGGTCTTCGCTAAATCCAGTCACGATTTGACGGAATTGTGGAGCAATCACTACTTTGTCATCAGTAGTTTTAAAGCCATATTTACCTTTTTCTTTAAACTCTACATAGGAATCACTTGGATACTCTTGAGTTGCTTCTTGTTTAACACGTTCTTTTAAAGCTTCCTCTTCAGAGATTTCCACACCCTTAGGTGTAACCCAAGTTTCTGTTTTCTTATCTACTTGAGCTAACACATTGCCTGTTTTATAATCAACATCTTTAATTTCTTTGTACTTAGGTTCAATAGCAACAGTACCATCTGGACGAATAATACCCCATTTACCACCTTGTTTCATAGCTGCCAATACACCATGTTCAAGCACTTCGTCATTTTTGAAAGTAGTGCCTTTACCAGATTTCAAAGATTTAGGAGCATTGCGATAAGGGTTTAATGCGCTCGCCACATCAGCTGCGATATAGCCAGAAAGTGCACTACGCTCTTCAATTTTTTGAGGGGTCATAACGCCTACACTAGCTTTTGTGCTTTTAGTGGAGCTAGAGCTCTCTGTACGAACAGTAGAAGTTGATGTAGTCGTTGTATGTTGCTCACGGGTTACACGTGTACTAGTAGATGTTGGTGTATCGTGGTTTGTTACCGTTGTACTACTAGTAGATGTTGTAGTAGATGCCGCAAAAGTTGTTGTAGACATAGCCGCTAACACACATGCGACTAATACAGATTTCTTGTTAATATTCATAAACCTCTCCTTTTATAGAATAAGCTATAACCATACAGTCGTTAACATACATATATAGTTCATAAAATATACTGTTATAACTAAACACACAGTTTTACAGTAAAAAAAGTTCACACATAAATAATGTATAAAATTAATAATTCAAATTATACTATATGGGCCTTCATAAATACAACGAATTATGAGAAATTCTTCATTTATATTTTATTTGTTATAATAATACGTATGAAAGCAGCAACAATAATCGATTTGATTGTAAACTCTAATGTACACACACAATCTATAAATCATGTTATAAAACAACAACATATTTCACAGCGCATGCGGCGACGCTTACGAAATGATGGCATCATAACAGTTAACAATAAACCTGCCAATTGGGATACCCTCGTTCACGGTGGCGATCATCTCGTTATGAAATTAACACCTGAGCAAGATTTTAGCTTGAGCCCTATGAACTTAGATATCATATATGAAGACGAGTATATCTTAGTTATTAATAAGGCGGCTGGGGTACTCATGCATCCCACTTCTACTGTACGAGATCATACACTAGCAAATGGGGTACTTCATTACTACCAAGAAACAAATCAGCATTATGATTTCCATCCTGTACACCGATTAGATAAGGATACATCTGGTATTGTCATCATTGCTAAAACATCGGTGGTCCAACATGCTTTTGATAAAAAGCACACTCATTTTTACAAATGCTATGATGCTATCGTAGAGGGACATCTCCCTGCTGTGCCTATAAGCATTAACTGGCCTATAGGTCGTAAACCAGGCAGTATCATTGAACGCTGTTGTACAGTCCAAGGAAAGCCAGCTCGCACGGTTATAACTATTATTAGTAAAAATACAAGCAAAATCAGTAGTGGTAAGATTAATTCTGATGATGTAATTACGATGAATAATAATAGTAATGTATGTTCAACTGACAACTCGCTTACATCTTATAATCAGTTTACCCATGTACGGTGCTTATTGCACACAGGACGCACCCATCAGATTCGAGTTCATTTATCTCAACTAGGGTATCCACTAGCTGGTGATGACTTATACGGTGGTCATCTAGAATCTATCCAACGCCAAGCACTGCATGCAGCGCGCATCAGCTTTTACCATCCCGTAACAAATGAATGGCTCGAACTGCATGCAGAAATACCGGAGGATATGAAAGTATTGCTAAACGATTGAGCTGATATAATACCCTAAATAAATGCTCCTACACAGAAATAACCCACATGGGTCACATAACAAGACGAATTTTATGCATAAGTTATACAAAAAATATTGGCCCTTTGTAGTGTTTCTTGATATACTTAACTTGAATTGATATATGATTGCAATAACACTAGTTTTTTTATCTAGCTCATATGCGCTAGAAATACTAGCAGTCACAGTATTAATAACATGATATGACAGGCTCTAGAGCCAAGGAGGACAACATGCCATTAGTTACTACTACAGAAATGTTCAAAAAAGCCTATGAAGGCGGCTATGCTGTTGGCGCTTTCAATGTAAACAACATGGAAATCGTACAAGGTATCGTAGATGCAGCGAAAGAGGAACAATCCCCTCTTATCTTGCAAGTATCTGCAGGTGCTCGTAAATATGCTAAACATATTTACCTTGTAAAACTCGTAGAAGCAGCTCTTGAAGACAGCAACTTACCGATTGCTCTTCACCTTGATCACGGCGATTCCTTTGAAATCTGTAAAGACTGTGTAGATGGTGGTTTCACATCCGTTATGATCGACGCATCTCACTATGATTTCGATGAAAACGTAAAAATCACTAAACAAGTTGTTGAATATGCTCACGCTCATGGCGTTGTAGTAGAAGCAGAATTAGGCCGTTTGGCTGGTGTTGAAGATGATGTAAACGTATCCGATGCAGATGCTCGCTTTACAGACCCAGAACAAGCTGCTGAATTCGTACACCTAACTGGCGTAGACTCCTTAGCAATCGCTATTGGTACTAGCCATGGTGCTTACAAATTCAAAGGCGACCCTTACCTCGACTTCAATCGTTTGAAAAAAGTTGGCGAATTATTACCTAACTTCCCTATCGTATTGCATGGGGCATCCTCCGTATTGCCTGAATTCGTAGCAAAATGTAATGAATTCGGTGGCAACATTCCTGGTGCTCAAGGCGTTCCTGAAGAAATGCTTCGCAAAGCAGCTCAAATGGCGGTTTGCAAAATCAACATCGATACAGACCTTCGTCTTGCTATGACCGCATCTGTACGTGAATACTTGGCTCAAAACCCATCCGAATTTGACCCTCGTAAATACTTAGGACCTGCTCGTGATGCTATTAAAGGCATGGTAGCTCACAAAATTAAAAATGTATTGGGTTCTTCCAACAAACTATAATCAATGGCTAGTGGATTTTTAAAAGGAACCTTAATTTTAACCATTGCCGGTTTCGTAGTGAAAGCCATCGGTAGTATCAACTGGATTCTTCTATCCCGCATCTTGGGCGGTGAAGGGATCGGCATCTACCAGATGGCCTTTCCTATCTATTTGTTACTATTGCAAATTTCAAGCGCAGGTGTGCCGATTGCCATCTCTATTTTGACGGCAGAACGATTAGCCTTACACGACTTTAGTGGTGCTAAGAGAGTATTCAATATTTCTTTTACAATGTTGACTATTACAGGTTTTATCGCCAGTCTTGCCATGTACTTTGGTGCAGATTGGTTAATCTCTAGTGGTCTCATTGCTGAAAGCCGTGCCTACTACTCTATCATCGCGCTCGCTCCGGCAGTATTCTTTGTAACATGGATTTCCTGTTTCCGCGGATATATCCAAGGCTATGAAATGATGACGCCTACGGCGATTAGCCAAATTGTAGAACAATTGCTACGGGTCATCGTTATGCTTGGTGCTGCTGCTATTTTATTACCTTACGGCTTACCGGCCGCGGCAGGTGGCGCTAGCTTAGGTGCCGGTGTAGGTGCTTTTGGGGCCTTCCTGGTGCTGTTGTATTACTACTACAAATTACCTAAAGCAAGTAGTACTGGTGAAAGCTACGATGGCCCCCGTGAATCAGCTAAAGAAATTTTGTCACGACTCTTAACCTTGTCCATACCAATTTCCTTAGCAAGTATCATGTTACCGTTAACGGCGAATCTCGACTTACTTATCGTACCACGTCGCTTATTAGATGCTGGGTTCCCAATGAACGAAGTAACAGAACTCTTCGGTTACCTTACTGGGATGGCGGTACCACTCATCAACTTGGCTACCATCATTACCGCAGCCCTTGCGACAAGCATTGTACCAGCTATCTCTCATGCCTTTGCAAAACGCGATCATCAAGGTATATATGATCGCACTGCTGGCTCTATGCGTTTAACATTTATGGCAACCGTACCATTTACAGTGCTATTATATGTACTTGCTGCCCCAACTGTTACACTGATTTACAATGCGCCTAAGGCAGAACTAGCAACGCAAATCACGGCATTCTCTATATTCTTCCTAGGTGTACATCAAGTAACAACAGGTATTCTACAAGGTCTCAACAGACCACGTATTCCAGTCATAAATATGGGGATTTCCCTCATAATCAAGGTCATCCTTAACTGGACACTGACTGCTATTCCTTGGCTTGGCATCGGCGGTGCCGCTTGGGCAACCGTTGCTGATATTGGCTTTGCCGCATTACTTAACTTGATTTATATCAAAAAATACACAGGCTACTTCCTTGATATTTCCCTGCTTTGGAAAAACGTGGTCAGTGCCGGTGTTATGGGTATACTTATTTTCATGAGTTACCATTACTTAATAGACATCCTACCAATGTGGGCTAACTTTATACTCACAGGTATTGAAGGATTACTACTATACGTAATTATCATGGTTCTTTTAAAAGGCCTTAATAAAAACGATGGTGCTAGCATGCCACTCGTTGGTAGATTCTTTAGATAAGCTGTATATACTTACATAAAAATAGGTTCCTAATAGTCACCACCTATATGACCATTAGGAACCTATTTTTTATTTACTTATTTTAATCTTTTCCTTATTTTAAGCTTGTATACCTATCATAGTTAAAATTTCCATTATGATTGGAATTACTACAACAAATAATATAGTACTGATCATAACTAGACCTGTAGCAAATGGCAAATCAGCTTTTGATTCATTAGCTACAATTGGTAATACAGCAATGACTGGTCCTGCTGATTGTACAACAAAGGTGATGATTGCGATTGGCTCTAATACAATGCCTGCTCCATATTGTAAGACCGTAATCAGACAGAACATGATAATCGGAGAAATGACAAATCGTCCTACAATCCCACCGATGGAGTCTTTATTTAAACGCATGCTTTTTAAGCCCGCATCATGAAGTACAATACCTATATAAATCAAGGATAGTGGGGTTACCATGTCACCTAAGTAATTCAAGGTAGTATGCAAAATTGGAAGTAAAGGAATTTCAAAGAACAAGAAGATTAATGCCACAAAAAAACCTATCAATGGTGGTGGTAATAACTTCTTCCAATCAAATTTAGGTTTCTTGCTTTTACCTTCAGTAGATACTGAACCATTATTTATACTATCAATCTTATGGGAGCCATTATTAAAATCTACTTCAGAATTTGGCAATGGATCTAGTTCTATAAGGAATACTCCCACCATCCATACGGAAATAGTGTTACCGATGTAATATAACAGGAAATACGGCAGCGCATCTTGACCAAAAAGTGCAATTTGCACTGGTAACCCAATAAACAAGCAGTTATCATTTACTACCATATTGATAAAAATACCACGTCGTCCTTTAGGAACTTTCAACATTTTCATCATAATAAACGCTACGATATATGCGATAACATATGTTAGCACAACCACTAACATGCCATATCGTAAATTCCATATATCAGAAGTATGTAGGTGATGTAATACAGATACAAATACTCCTGCTGGTAATGCAACCGACATGATAAATCGCGATAAATTACCGCTAAAGGTAGGATTAAACATGCCCCGCCCTTTTAATATATATCCTAACAAAATAAGTAGCACAATAGGTATGATACTTTGTAAAGATGTTAGAAAAACCATAGTAAACCTCCCGCACAGTTCATTCGTAGTTTATCATATCATGTTTCGCACTAAACATATACAACTATATCTTGAAAGAAAATATAGTAAAATGTATCAACTTTAACATATTTTCTCTATTATAAGTCTTATAATTATATCTATTAGTAGTGTTTTTATCCATAAAATCTGATACACTAACATAAGGTTGTACAGTTTTTTACACATATGAGGTGATATTATGATGAAACCATTCATTGGCATATCCGGCAATATCTTACGAGATAATGGTGGTCCTTACGTAGATTTATTGCGTTCTTACGTAAACCAAGACTATCCTCGTTCTATTGAGGAGACTGGTGGCATTCCTATTATAATTCCATTTACCCAAAATCTTGATGTAGCTCGCGAAACGGTAGCAAAACTTGACGGCTTACTATTATCCGGCGGTCATGATGTATATCCTCTCCACTATGGAGAAGAACCTTTGCAAGGTATTGGCGATGTATTTCCGGAGCGCGATCAATTCGACTTTGCTTTAATCAAAGCAGCAGAAGAAAAACAAATTCCTATCTTTTGCATCTGTCGTGGCTTACAAATCTTAAATGTATACCGTGGCGGCTCTTTATTCCAAGACTTAAAATATGATCAAAACTGTACAATAAAACACTCTCAAAATCAAACACCTTCTCTTGGTACCCATACTGTAGAGATTGAGACCAACTCAAAACTAGCTAGTGCTATAGGTTACAATACTTGGATTACGAATTCCCATCATCACCAAACAGTTAAAAACGTCGGTAAAGGATTACAAGTTGTAGCAAGAGCTAAGGATGGTACTGTAGAAGGTTTAGAGGACCCATCCTATCCTTGGTTAGTCGCCTGTCAATTCCACCCAGAAATGATGTCTACAAGTGATGAAAATGCAAAACGTTTATTTACTGCATTCGTAAAAGCAGTTCGAGAAAATATAACTAAATAGTAGGAAGATTGTATCATGAAAGAAACAGGAAAATTTGACTTTTGGAGTATTGTACTCCTTGGCATCAATGGTATTGTAGGGACAGGTATTTTCCTACTACCAAACAAAGCATATTCTATAATTGGTTCCGCTAGCTTAGGCGTCCTGTTATTTGACGCCGTTATTGCAGGCTGTATCGCCCTTTGCTTTGCTGAAGCGGCAAGCTTATTTACACGTAATGGCGGACCTTACCTATATGCAAAACATGCATTAGGTGACTTTTGGGCCTTCGAAGTAGGCGTTTTAAAATGGATTGTAACCGTTATTGCTTGGGCCGCCATGGCCGTTGGCTTTGCTACCGCATTAGGTGCTGCAGTACCGGCGTTAAGTGGTGATTTTGCAAAAGATGTTATTTCATTTATCTTGATTGTAGGTCTTACCATTGTAAATATTTTTGGTGTTAACGTATCAAAATTCGTTAACAACTTAATCACTATTTCTAAGTTAGTTCCTCTTGCCCTATTCATTGCAATTGGCATTTTCTTTATAAATGGAGCTAACTTTACGCCAGTCTTCCCGCAAGATACTTATGTGGATGGATCATTTGCTCAAGCTGCAGTGCTTCTATTCTTTGCGTATACAGGATTTGAAGTTATTGCCATTGCTGCAGAAGATATGAAAAATCCAAAAAAGAATTTACCACGTGCTATTATCATGTGTATGCTTCTCGTATCCGTTCTGTATATGGCAATCCTCGCCGTATCTATTGGTGTACTCGGTACTGACTTGGCAAATACCAAGGCTCCAGTACAAGATGCATTCAACGTAATTGTTGGACCTATTGGTATGTATATCGTATTAATAGGCACATTAATCTCTATGGGTGGTATCAACTTTGCCGAAGCTTACTATGCTCCTCGTGTGGCAACATCCATGGCAGAGGATGGTATGTTACCAAGTGCTTTGGCAAAACGTAATCGTTACAATGCACCATATGTAGCAGCTATCGTTACTGCCATTGCTAGTGTTTTACTTGCCTGGTCCGGTTCCTTTACAACACTAGCAGCAATCAGCGCGGTATCTCGTTTTACACAATATCTACCAACGTGTTTAGCTGTAATTATCTTCCGTCGTAAATGGGCAAACAAAGCTCGTTCCTACACAATTCCTGGTGGCTACTTAATCCCAGTCATCGCTATCGGCACATCCCTATGGATGCTTGCCCAAGCTCAAACTAACCAATTATTATGGGGTCTAGGCGGCTGTATCGTAATCTTGCCATTCTACTACTCCTACTGGAAAAAGAAAAAAGCTGGTCTCATTAAAGACCATGACGAAATGTAAATAATACAAAAAACTACCAGTTATTCATAATATCTAGTGGCTTATCCTTCCATAGTAGAAGGTCTGTTTAAAAGATATATGTTTAATTGGTAGTTTTTGTTTTATCTATTAATCCTAATTAGATTAGATATATCAAATGAGTAGTATCGACTAATATAGATCCTCTTCAATAATAGTTTCCTTCGTTAAGTCCTCTTCGATATAACCAACCTCATCAGTCGCTTCATCTTCATCGCGTGTATCGATATAGATACTGATAAGTGCTAATGCACCTTCTTCATTAAGTGTAGCAATAGCACTCATAGGACCATAAGTCAAAATAAGACCATCTTCTTCATCGCGAATAATATGAGGCACCGCATCAAAGTGTTGGTTCATTAATTGATCAAAATAATCCTCTACATCAAGGCCACTTTCAAGAGTAATCGATTCAGAATCGCCCTTTTGGAATACAACACGTGTGTCTTCATCGATGTATTGATAAAAATCATCGACAGCAACATTCCCGGTTTCAAGCCATATGCTGAGAGCTGTAATCCAATCTTTTACAGTAGTTGGTGCAGAAATAAAAACATACTCACTTTCATCGTCGCCAAAAAAGCGGAGATCATCATACTCAATACTATAGTTTTCCTGACTAGATACGATGCGGTCTACGAGCCCCTCATCATTTACATCTACAAAAATCATGTACACATAGTTATCGCCGCTTTCATAAGAAACAGTCAAACCATGACGGCCCTCATGGAATAGCGCATCCTCCTCGTACACATCGGTAATATGCATCACCTTGCACGTAACAGGCACATTATCAGCCTTAATAGACTCAGTCATAGAGGATAAAAACTCAATACTTTCATTACGATTGCGGCCAATAGTACCACGCCCTGTGGACATGTATTCACAATCCTTAGCCAAAATGTTTTCAATACCATGAATATCTGCGGACTCAAGAATAGATTTTATCAATAAAAGAGCTTGTATTTCAGTCATAAGTTACCTCGCATAATACAACAGCCAACCACATTACATTATTGTAACATAGTCGGCTGTGTATAAATACAGAAAGCTATATTAAAGATCTAATTTAGCCATCATTTTATTAATTTGTTCTTGCATGGTATTGATTTTTTCGTCTTGTTGTTTAAGCTTTTCATCTTGGTCGTTAATAACCTTAATAAGCCCTGCCTTGGAATACTCCGCATAAGGATTACCTTTGCCAAATTTCAGACTAACACCTAGATTAAGGAGATCTTCGCCTCCGCCGAAGCTTCCACCAACAGAGAATAAAGCTTTACTATTAGGGCGATAGAAAATACCAAGCGCCATGGCATTAGCGCCACGATAATTGCCATACCCGGCAGCAATATTCCATTTATCATATGGATCAAACTCCTGTGGATGTAGTGCAGCTAGTGCTGCCGCGCCTGCCCCTACACGCTTAACTCGACTATCCACCTGATTAATATGAGTATCCACTTGACTGAATCGGTGTTCCATAGTAGATGCAGATTCTGTGGCAATCCGTTTTAATTGAGCTACATTGACCGCATCTGTATCTTCACTACCGGCTGCAACATTCGTAATTTGGCGTGTCAAAACCGTATTCCCTGTTGAATCTCCTACCGAAAGGGCTGCTGCAGTGGACTTCCAAGTTGGGGAGCCTTCTGTAGAGGTAGCGTTTCTAGAAGGATCATAGCCAGCAACCCCTTTATCTCTAGAGGCTACTGAATCACTACCTAATGCTACACCACCATTATGTTTAACATCCGTATTATATCCAAGCATAACAGCATTTTCAATATTAGCCGTATTGCGTTTCGTAGGAACTATTTCCTTAACAGTATATTTAGTTTCACTACCATCCCAAGAATTTTTAAGGGTCTTTGTTACTTCTTTTTCCTCTGAAGCCATAGAGCCTAGTACGACATTATGTTTGCCACCATCAAGCTTATGAAAGTCACCGATAACCACATTGTCTTCGCCATTTTTTAGACTATTACCTGTCCCAACTATTGTAGTTCGGCTAATGTTACTACCTTCATTGCCATATCCACTCATGTTATTATAAACATTCATGTGCCCTTCTTGGCCTTTTAACGCATTATTAGTACCCGATATTTGGGAACGCATCGTATAATCAACGCTATTACTATTGCCTAAAATAGATACGGCACCAGCATGCCCCGCCATATAGGCCTTCATGTTTTTACGACCAGCCTCTACGGTTCCTTCATGATTTCCATTTATCTTATCCATGCCAGCTATTTCAGCGCTTTCAAGATAAAAGTTCCCCAAAGTAGTCCCTAATTCAGGAAGAGGTATCACAGAGGCCTTAGAATTTGTTACTTCATTCCCGGAACCTACAATCATGGTTCCTGTTGATCCAGAGGCTCTATTCAAACTACCAGTTATCGTATTACCGATACTATCGGCTTCATCATTTTCAGTTGAAGTACTTTCAATACTATTAAAACTACCATAGGATGACGAAAATGCTCCCGATGAACGACTCATTTCCGTTCCGCCCTCTATAACGGAACCATGACCGGTTAGGGTTTGGAATATACTATTTGCCTTTGAGTGATTACCAATGACTACACTGCCTCCTGAAGAATTGGCTGAGTGATATCCAATGATAGTACTACTTCTACCGACTGTATATTTTTTATCCCTCGGATCACTTTCTGATTTTTCGGCCTGTTCCGCCGGAGACATACTGCCTATAACAACAGAATCTCTTATGGTATCAAGATTTTGATTGTCCCCGATAACAATACCTGCAGCAGGACCGCCAGCAGACTCTACACTATATTCAGCTTTGTTATTGTTCCCAATAACGGTCAATGAATCCCATTCATTTCGATAGGTGTCATTACCACGAAGGAAATTGCCTCTACCGATTGTCAAATCAGACGTATTCGGCTCCCGCCCTGTTTTATGCTTATAATCCGTAACAGTTCCCTTATCACGAGCAATTAATGTGTTATTGTCACCAATAACATGCTGTCTACGACTACCTTGAACGGTATTGTTTGAACCTACAATTCGCACATCTTCACTGCCCATGGAGTTAACTGGTTTCCCCTTCTCGTTTGGAAAGGTTTTACTGATTGTGTTATTATCCCCTACGATAGTAGCATTTTTACCACTAGTTACCGTATTCTTTTTACCGGTAATATTGGTATTATCACTAGCTAAATACTCATTACCATTACCATCAGTAACAGGAGTTTCGCCATAAACAGGACTACCCCATAAACAACCGCACGTACTTGTTACTAAAACAGCAGTCAAGAGAGCTTTATACCTGCTTGGCTGTTGCCCCATTTTCTTTTCCATGTTCTACGCCCCTTTTATATAACAACACAAAAAATACATCACATAATAACAAACGTTTCTAATTAAAGGGTACGCCTATTACATAGGGCTTGTCAAAATGTTAAAAATTATGCGCTAAGCCTTTTGATTTTCTCAACGTACATCATATATCAACACATCATTTATCACTAATTCTAATAAATGATTATGTGAATATAATTTAATAATTGAACTCAATTAGGAAATACCTAGGTCCTATGCACCAAATACATCGACAAGCGTTAAATAATATCCTAGATAGCATTGTACTCCTTAATCTATAACAAATTTATATACATTAAATACTAATTCTGATAAAAGCGTAGAAATATATAAGGTTAAAATCTTATTCCTCATTATTTCTTCGCTTTTTATATGTTTTTAACGTATTTCTTTATATGCGTTTTAGGCATACATCTATGACTCACTCTATTGCTCTAAAACTGTGATATATGTTACATTTATGAGGCAGTACTTTCACAATGGTTATCTGTCAATTCAGTACACACAGTATTTAATAGGAGATAACAATAGTTGTAATCATGTGAAGATTTGGCTGTGTAGTTGTAGTTAGTTGACAGAGAAATGAGGAACAAATGGAAAAGGAAGTAAGAAAAGTTGAAATGAGTGAAAATGTGGCAGATCCTACTGGTCTTGGTCTACTTGGTCTCGCTGTAGTATGTTTTGTGGTATCCACGTCCCGTGTAGGCTGGTCTGGCCCAACAACATCCGTTATTATACCTTAGGCTGTTTTATTAGGTTCATTGGCCCAATTAATGGCAAGCTATTTTGATTTCAAGAAAAACAATCCATTTGGATCCGTTGTATTTGGTGCGTACGGTTTATTCTGGTCTGCAATGGCTGGCGTTTGGTTGATCCAAATGGGTTCCTTCGGTCCTGAAATTCATAAAGGTTTTGATGTAACACAATTAGCATTTGCTTTTGTGGGCTTCTTAATCTTTTCTATCTTTGGTACTATTGCATCTTTAAAAACAAACAAAGTTGTATTCGCTATTATGCTCTTAATCTGCTTCCTATTCTTCGGTCTAGCAACAGACCTATTCTTAGGTGGCAAAACAGGCTTTTTCGCTCTTGCAGCATGGTCTGAATTATTCATATCCCTCTTGGGCTTCTACGGTTCTGGTGCTGTACTTGTTAACAAAGTATTCGGTAAAACTATATTTCCTTTAGGTAAAAGCATATTATAATAGTTTGAAAACTATATAAACTCTTGCACAACAAAAGAGGTTCCTAATGGTCACAAGTTGACTCATAGGAACCTCTTTTAAATTTACTTTTACTATACCCGTTCAGCTAAATATTACAGACTGACTAAATACATTAGGATAAACAAATATGGAAGTCTAATCAAATACACCTTATTTATAACTAAACTGCGCATCCATAATCATCTGGCGCAACTGCTCAATGCGAACACCATTTGGTAGCTTGTCTCTATAAAACTGCAACTTATAATAGTAACGAGTGTCTTCATAATCAGTAACTAATACCATATCCGTCCTATTATGTAATGGCCAGCCATACATAAATTCGGCTAGTAAACTGCGCACACCATCATTATCGACCTCTGTTACATCATGCTTAACAGGCAATACCATCTTTACCGTAGGTTCAGGAATCGTTCTATCTTTAATAAGCTGATTAACCTCATCATCTAGAGTAGGGCTATTACTATCAATAGATCTAGCCTTAATATGCATAAACACATCATCAGAAGTTCTAAACACTCTACCGTCAATATCCTTTGTTTCCCCTTTTGTTTCTATCGATTCTTTCAATACACGAAATTGATACGGTCCATAAAACTTTGTTGCTGTAATAGCATCTAACACCTCATCATATTGACCATTATGTACATTTGTAACATGTATGATAGGTTTTGTATCCACTGCTTGTGAAAGCATTGGTCTAGCTAAACATAAACCTAAGCTTAGTAGTATAATATAACGTTTCATATGAGTTTCCCTCTCCCTAAAAACTATTATCTTATTTGTATTGTAACATAATTATCTATCCTATAATAATAATTACAAAACGAAAGAGGTTCCTATTGGTCACCTAGGTGACTATTAGGAACCTCTAATCTATTTACTTTTATTATCCACAACACTATATTGAACTTGAGGCCGCTAAATGGGTCCAGCCTTTGCTAATCTTCTAGAGATTGGCGGTGATCAATATGAGTACATTCAAAGTGTTATCACTCATGATTTCCTTTGGCATACTTGTAGCGACCATTATCATGGCAGCAAAGTGATTAACCTCTAGCTAAAAGCTAGCTTTCTAATCGTGGTATGAAAAAAGGCCCGACATTGAGAGTCAGACCGTTTCTTCAACATTAAATTCTAGAAGCGAAGTCTGGCGTCGAAACCATTTATGCCTCACTTTGATATAAATTATATCATATCTTTGCTGGGAAAGAAATCGCATGATTTCTTTCCCTGTTTTAAAGCATAATAAACCTATGCAAGAAATAATATACAAACTAATCTCCAGTGTCGTCAATATAAATATGTATAAAATTTGCTGGTCCCGCTAAACTACGGCCGATTTCAATCGTCATAGGTCCATACATTATAAAGGATCTATTAGTCTTATCATGAATTATATGTGGCATAGTATAGAAAAATAAATTCATTATCTTACTAAAGTCATTTATAATGTTTTCCTTACCTAACAACAAAATAGGTTCTTGATTTTTTCTTTGAAAATGTACACAGCACTCATTAGCAAGTGAATCATAAAAAGAATGCTCATTTACATATCCAGTTTCTAACCAAATACTAATGGCCGTAAGCCAATCCAAAAAATCAACAGGCGTCTTATAAAAAATGTAATCTATAGGAGGTGAATTATGTTCAGCACGATGTTTATCAAGTCTAAAACTCGGAATTTCATCACTAACAATAATTTTGTTAATAAAATTATTTGAATCTAACTCAATAAACATACCTATAGCATAATTGTCTATTTCATTGTATGCAATAGCGAGCCCTCTTTGACCTTCATAAAAAAACTCTTTTGCTTTGGTTTCCCCCCAAAGTGTCATCATATGTGCATACACGGCTACATTTTCATCTCTGGTCCTTTTTGCCATTGAATTTAGAAAATCATATACTTCTACCTTTCCATTTTTTAATATATTCCTCTCAACATTAATATACTTACAATTGTCTGCTAACAAATTATTAATCCCCTTAAAATCAGCATATTCTAGTGCAGATTTAAATATTAATAACGCATGATTTACATTCATCTAGGACACCGCTTTCACTAAAAGAAAAACTAATTATTAGCGCCTTAATTATTGAATTAATTACTTATTGCAATTCAAGATAAAAATAAGGATTAGATAAACCAAACACCTCCTTGATACATATTACCAGTGTCAGATAATGTTGCATCTATAATTAATTTTCGTAACTGTGCCTTAGTATATGCACCATTATCTAAGGGATATTGAATTGAATTTTGGTACTTAAAACTTTCATCATAAGTAATAAACATCAATATACCTTGTCGATTATCTAATTCAAGATCTAGTAATAAACCTGGCACACCATCATTCCAAACAAAGGAATGGCTACCTTTGGTAATCTTTGGGGATCCAGGAAATCCAAAGAACTCTGCAGTCTTATTATCAATTTTATGTAACAGATGAATTTCGTCAAATGAACTAAATATACCCTTTTCTAATTTACTCGCAGGCTCAATCAAAATTTGTTGACTTAAATCTTTATCAACTGTGAAAGTTACACCATCTAGCTTAACATTAGGGTTATTTTCTTTAACGGCTGTTTTAGGGACTCTAAAAGAATAGTTCTTATAATTTTCTACTCGGCTATAGTTATCTAAAACTTGAAGAGAATGAATTGAAGGCAATATATAATTTGCCATTATTCTATTAATATCACTTGATGTGACACTCTCCGTTGCACGAGGATACAGAATAACATTATATGCTTGCTTAGAATGCTTGCTCAACTCAAAATTTAAAGCAATAATATCCATATCTACAGCGCGACTAAGAGTTGTTTTTCTCCAGTAACTTTTACTAAGACCATCATATTTAAAAACCACATCTGTTTTATCAGGAGAACCTGACATTTTACGTTCAATAATACCTGCAGCAATCAAAGGGGACTGAAATAAATAACTAGCCGTTGCATCTGGAAAATCACGTATTGTCTCTTTTTGTACTGCACTAAATGGGAATGTGACTGATAATCCGCCCTCTTTATTATGTAGATTCACTACTGTATTACCATCAAACTTACGGCGCTCAATAGTATAAAACTCATTTTTTAAGGATTCTACTGCATCGTCATCTACTACACCAAACTCTTGATTAAAGCGCGCTTTAAAATAAACCGAAAATGAATCTGCCTCCTTTTTAAATTTCTCATCATAAGCAGACTCAATTTTGTCAGTCGTATATACCGCCTGTACATATGCATCACGCGAAATACTTGGATCTGCGCCAGGAAGATTTACATCAATTGCATAACTAGTAACACTTACAGAACTCAAGATAATTGCACTTAATAATAATTGTTTTAACATATACTTCTCTCTATAAAACTATAATTTAACTGTATTGTAACATAATAAGAACACAATTATGAATATGATTACAAAACGAAAGAGGTTCCTATTGGTCACCTAGGTGACTATTAGGAACCTCTCATCTATTTACTTTTATAATTGACAACACTATATTGAACTTGAGGCCTCTAAATGGGTCCAGCCTTTGCTAATCTTCTAGAGATTGGCGGTGATCAATATGAGTACATTCAAAGTGTTATCACTCATGATTTCCTTTGGCATACTTGTAGCGACCATTATCATGGCAGCAAAGTGATTAACCTCTAGCTAAAAGCTAGCTTTCTAATCGTGGTATGAAAAAAGGCCCGACATTGAGAGTCAGACCGTTTCTTCAACATTAAATTCTAGAAGCGAAGTCTGGCGTCGAAACCATTTATGCCTCACTTTGATATAAATTAT